>NZ_JAUBTR010000066.1:19389-38815 GCF_036705045.1 Microcoleus sp. BR0-C5 | reverse complement strand
ATGTCGCTCATGTTTCTGTGTCAAAAAAGCTTTATGATGTGATATTACCACGAACTGTTACTATTTTGGAGATGTCTTATCGGCTACCATTAAACTGTCGAGATTTAATTGGTTTTTAAAGTCTTGATAAATTGAGGCGAATAGAGAATTATCTGATTCGTTTCCTGAAGCAACTCGTAAAAATAGTGGTACATCTCCATCTCCACTACAAATTAGGTCTAAAATGAACTGTTTTAAGTCGGGACGATGATCCCGAGAGTAGCCGTAGGTAATCTCAATTGGTATGGGGGATGTTTGATGGTTGATTGATGAATTATCTAACTGACTGCTATCTGTTTCTCGCGAAAAAGATACTGATGGCAATTCTTGCTCATATTTGCCATGTACATGAAATGAACTTGAGTCGAGGTGAGATGTGTCGGTATTTATCTCGAATTTTTGAGCTGCCTCCAGGGCAATGGTTGTGAATATTTCCGTAATTCCTACCAAATATAATTTATCTAATACTCTTCCTAAACGGTCATCATTCAAATGTGATGCTTGAATCCCAGTTCCAAGTAAATGTTCTACTGCTTTCCCTTCAAAAAATTTAGAAAATAAATATAATGGAGCGGAAACCATCCCTAATCCATTGATGAGCATGGCTTTAACTACCAGGCCGGGACTAACTATCTCGCCCCGTTGTTCGCCTACTAATTCATTGATTTTTTGGACTATTCCTAGGTCATCAATTAGACCGGCTATCAAGCCCAGATGATCTAGGTTTTCTATTGTCATCTGGGATGCTTTTTGCATGGGCTGCTGAATCTTGATTTGAGCGTTCATCGATCTGGCCAGTTTACACTACTTTTGGTGATGATTGGTTACGGAAGAGCGCTCGCAATTAACGCATTTTGGTCAGCCGATCGGGTTACGGATACGTAATAAACTTGGTTTTTTACCGCTCGCAATTTTAACTGGTATCAGATTTAACTCATGCCTTTACTTCTCCCTCACTTCTCTTGCCAGGAATTTTTAACGCTCGTGATGCGATCGCGACCAAAATTATTGAGTATTTTTACTCAGGCTCGGTCTCGGATGATTCACTTTTACCCCTCAATCCGCGTATGTGCCAGTTCGGGGTGCGGAATGTGGGCTAGAAGGGTAGGTGAAAGAAGTATTTGTTGCCGGGAGGCGTGGGCTATCAGTGGCTTTCTCTATCAATCCCGTGCTATGTTGCATCTCCTACTCCCAACCTCTACCGCAGAACATGGAGTCCACTTCGGAGAAATGCGTACTCTCATCATACAGGATGGTTTTGGGTAGGGGGGTTAGTGTTGCCGATGTTAGCGATCAACTCTGACCACACTCTGACTACATCTACAAACCCGTAGGGTTTGCAACTTTGTTTACAGTCACGCCACAACAAAAGTAGCTGTAAGTAAGACATGGAACCCTATAGGGTTCCGGGAAACCATGCACCTGATCCGCTTACGGTGACTAGAGCCACATGATCGGAGTGCAGAAAAGTAGCAGGGGAGGTGACGAGAACACCTATAGGTGTGGCGAAAGCCTTGCACACAATCTCTGCGTATTCTGCACCCTGCAATCGGAGTGCAAGAAAGTAGCTGTGAACAACCCTTACAACCCTATAGGGTTGTAGTAAACCTTTCGTATTGTCTGCACTTGCTCCCATCGCTCGTTACTCTCCCTCAAACTGGCTAAGCAAAGCTTGTAATCTGACTTTGCCCTCTGCGAACTTCCTCCCCTTCATCTTGAGAATGTTCTCAATAATCCAAGTGTTAGTTTTGCCAGCTTCCCGTGACTTACAGATTTCCGCATACAGCCCTTTATCTAGGGGATTTGGCTCGGAAGTGGTAATTCTGGTAGTTACTTCCGGTTCCTCAGATTCTTTACTATATATGGCTTCGAGTGCCTTCCGTGCTTCTTCCACGTCCTCACCAGGGGAAGCTAGAATTTGCTCGGCCTCCTGCTGTCTTTGTTGCTGTGAAACATAGACGCTGGTGCTGATTTCATCCTCTACATCAGCTTTAATCGCTCTCAGTTTCAATTCCTCAACTTCTCCCTCGTCAGCTAATTGACGGGCGATGTTGCCAGCGGAAACGGCACAAGCAATCGCAGCACACAAACTCACCCCTTGCACCGCTTTGTGACTGTTTAGCTTTTTGTCTAGTGCTGCTAGTGGAACCAACCACAGCACGACAGAGGACGCACTCAACACAAACAGTTTTAGCTGCATAGAAACACCCCCAAACCAATCAGCACCATCGCTAAACCGCCAATTAAAAGGGCTTGTAAATCGGCAACTGAAATCTTGAGCAACTTACTCAGGGAATAGTCAAGCAACCAACTCAACCCCCAAGCAATCGCAATAGCTGCTAACAAGAATAAAACGGCTTTCATTGCCATCGGATGCAAACTCGCTATCCACCCCAAAAGGGAGAAAGCGACGCACCCGGCAACGAAGTAATTTGCCAGATACATCGCTTTCATTTAGTTAGCCCCTACCGTGAGTTTGGCTTTAATTTCATCAATCCGAGTGCGGGCATCGCTGTCAGCTTTATCAATCCCTAAACCCAGTCGGGCATAACCGGGACGCAAACTGTGCAAGTGCTTAGCCAGTAAAGTGTATGAACGTTTTTTGCCTAGTTCATTATCAGCAACAACACCCTCATATTTGCGGTGATGGCGGTGAACTTTAGCATCG
Organism: Microcoleus sp. BR0-C5; assembly: GCF_036705045.1. NCBI lineage: Bacteria > Bacillati > Cyanobacteriota > Cyanophyceae > Oscillatoriales > Microcoleaceae > Microcoleus > Microcoleus sp. BR0-C5. The sequence goes on along the minus strand of NZ_JAUBTR010000066.1, from coordinate 36,108 downwards.
GGTTCTTCAACTTTTGCTAGCGCTTCATAGGCGCGTTTAGACGGTTTTGCACCGTCTATTTTCTCTTTTGCTAAATCCTTCATTGCGTCCGCTTCTTCCTTGGTAAAGTAGCGCGGTGCTGGCACAAGTGGAACACTACGGATGCTGGAAAAATTACCAGGATTTAGCGGTGTGATGACACTTGCGTCAGTGCTTGCCAGAACTTTTGATTTGTCAATAGCGTGTCCTCCGTCGTTGCTGGCAGTTAGTTCTCCAGCGTCGGAATTGCCGCCAAAAAGGCGTAGTTGTAGGCTCATTATTTTGTCCCGATTTGAATGTTGATGCGAACTGGGGAGGGAAATAAATTCAGGGGATTGATTTGTCGCCACATAGACATTGCCAGCACAAACACTCCCGTTGATGCGAGTAGGAGTGCGATGAGTTTCCCCAAGTCAACCCAGTCTAAAAAGCTAACTATGCGGGTTCGATTCCCGCGGCCCGCTTGCGCCTATAAAAACCTCAAACCAACGATAAATCAACGGTTTGAGGTTTTTTATTGCCTAGAATACGGCTGAGTCGGGGGTGAAATTGAGTATCAACTGAGTATCAAATGACTACGAAAAGACTATCAAATGACCTTTTTGGAGACAATTTGGAGACAAATGAATACAAATTGAATACAAAGCATAACTGTATTCAGTTTGAGCCGTTTAGCTTGGCAAGTATCTCTCAAAACGCCTCCACCTCTCAGCTTGTGGTGAGCTGGGTACAAGAATAATTAGTTAACATAGAGTGCCATGATTTGCCAAGGTTGGCGATCGCACTCAGCTTGAGTTATGACTGATTCGGAGTCGCACCAGTCACAAGGAGAGCCCGTGAAATATTTTTCAGTAGTAATGTATTTGCTGCGGGAACGGCAACAATTTCTCGAAGAAATTCGCCAAGGTGTCAAGCTTAAATCTAAAATTTTCGGTTTGTTGATTTCTAGTACCGTATTTTTTGGCATTTACGGAGCGATATTAGGTGCATCTAGTACGTGGATGCAATGTCTGGTTTCAGCAATTAAGTTGCCAGCACTTTACCTGCTGACGCTGATTATCTGCTTTCCCACACTTTACTTTTTTAATGTCATGTTTGGTTCAAAACGAACTTTTGAGCAGTATTTGACATTGTTGATGACAGCGATGGCGATGATTAGCGTTTTGCTGTTTGGATTTGCACCTGTTAGTTTGTTTTTCCTCATAAGCAGTACCAATTACAATTTTTATCTGGTGCTGAATGTTGCTATCATGGCAATCACAGGATTTTTGGGAGTAAGTTTCATTTATCAAGGAATGCACTTTCTTTCAGAACAAGATGCGGAAGGCAAAGACATTAGGTTAAATATTTTGCGCTTCTGGTTGGGACTTTATGCGTTTGTTGGCAGTCAATTGGGATGGACGCTAAGACCGTTTTTTGGCGCACCGGGACAAGCTTTTCAACTGTTCCGAAACCGAGACAGCAATTTTTATATGAGTCTGTGGCAATCAATTATGTCTCTGGGAGGATCGTAATTAATCCCAATTTAAGGAGATTTTGAAGAGTGATACAAGCGGATTTAGATGAGTTAAAAATTTCTGAGAAGGAGTTGGAAGATTTGAGCGGAATAGCTTTGAGCGACGGTTTTGCAGCGGATTTTTACCGACCTGCTGCACTCCGGGACGGCAAAAAGCTGTTTTCTCTTTTGTTGAATGAGTTGCTGATATTTTGCCTGACATTAGTTGTTTCGTTGCCTGTTGCTTTACTGGCTAATCAACATAATGTTGGTTCATTTAGCGATGCTGAGATATTTGTCAGGGTTTTACAAATAACTTTAGGTTTGTCCCTGGCGATGACTGTTGCTTGGAATGTCTATAAATGGGTTAAGGCAAAGCCTCTGGCAACGCTGGCGGGTCTGCTGGATGAAGTTGAGAAGTATCATGAGGTGATTCAGGCTTTAGATATTATCGATCGCCTAACGGCTGCTGGCAATTTACAAGCCAATTTAATTAACCGAGGAGATGCTATTGAGGCATTAAAAATTACTAGAGAAAGTTTAGTCTGTGCTTTGAAAACAGAGAGAATTCTCAGGGAAAATCAGCAATTTATCGGTCGCCGTTACGAGTTATTTGCTAATATTGAAAGTAATCTGGCCGCTTTGATGGCGGTAGATGTGAGCGATCGGGCGACTGAATACGGGCGGTTGCTGAATGAGGCTTTGGAAATTGGGATGAGCGTGCACAAAGAGGTAAGAAAGTTGCAAAATGGACGTTAGAGTTGCTGGAGAGTTCCTGGTTTGTAGTAAAAGTAGTAACTTCTATATTGCATTTTTATGAACAGGCAAGATGCCTGTTCCACAAAGAGTGAATTTTATTGTGGGGTGGGCATCCTTCCCGCCCCTGAAAGGCTTCTTGGAAATCGTGCAATATAGAAGTTACTACAATTTTTTTTCCTCCGGGAATTTCAATCCTCAAAAATATCCAACTGTTCGCCCTCAGACTCTTTTTTGCCATCTTTTTTAACACCCTTCCGCAGCCCGATCGCAATTTTGCTATGTTTCTCAATCTGCTTCATCACCTGTCTCGCCCTGTCAATCACCGACGGCGGTAAACCAGCTAATCTGCCCACTTCAATTCCGTAAGATTTGTCAGCACCTCCCGGCTGAACTTGGTGCAAAAATACGATTTGATCCGGCAATTCTTTCACTGTCACCTGATAATTTGCGACATTATCTAAAATAGAAGCTAACTCATTTAATTCGTGATAGTGAGTCGCAAAAATTGTCCGCGCCCGAATCTCAGTTGCTAAATATTCTGCCACAGACCAAGCAATCGAAAGTCCGTCAAACGTCGCCGTTCCCCTGCCAATTTCATCTAACAAAACCAATGATTGCGGCGTCGCGTGATTTAGAATATTTGCAGTTTCGTTCATTTCTACCATAAAAGTAGATTGACCGGTTGCCAAATCATCGACGGCGCCGACGCGGGTAAAAATACGATCGCAAATTCCCAAACTCGCAGCTTTCGCCGGCACAAAACTACCCATCTGCGCCATTAACTGGATCAAACCCACCTGCCGCAAGTAGCAGCTTTTCCCGCTAGCATTCGGCCCGGTTAAAATAATTAAATCTGGGCGGTTTAACGATTCTTCCCGACCCAAAAAAGCAGAATTAGGTACAAAAAATCCCGGCGGCAAAGACTTTTCCACCACAGGATGACAACCTTCAATAATTTTAATTTCCCGACTTTCTGTCATAGTCGGGCGGCAGTAATTCTGGTAAACTGCTACTTCTGACAAACCGCACAAAACATCGACCGCCGCCACGGCGCGGGAAACGTTGCGAATAATTTCGGCGTGTTCTCCTACCTCCGATCGCACTTGAGCAAAAATATCGTATTCCAATTGATTTAAATCTTCCCGCGCTGTCAAAATTCGCACTTCCCTTTCTTTTAATTCTTCAGTGCTGTAGCGTTCTTCATTGGTGAGAGTTTGCTTGCGGGTGTAGTCCTTCGGCACTTGGTCTACTTTCGATTTGGTAATGCTGATATAATATCCGAAAGCTTTATTGTAGCCTACTTTTAAATTAGAAATTCCCGTGCGTTGTCTCTCAGTTGCTTCTAAATTGGCAATCCATTCTTGGTCTGCTGATGCAGTGTGGCGCATTTCATCCAGCATGGGATTGATTCCCGATCGAATCAAACCTCCTTCTTTTAGATGAATCGGCGGTTCATCAACTAAATGAGCGTGAATTTTACTTGCTAATTCTTCTAAAATTGGCGGTACATTTTGCAGCGCTTTTAAATAGGGCGCTCGCCCTTGGGCTGCGATCGAGGCTAATTGCGGCAGTTTCGAGAGAGAATCAGCTAAAGCGACCAAATCCCGCGCGCTAGCTGTTCCAGAACCGGCGCGGCCTGTCAGTCTTTCGATGTCGTAAATTTGGCGCAGCAACTGCTGCAAATCTTGGCGCAGGGCGTTATTTTCTACTAATTCTTGAATCGTGTCATGTCGGGCGCAAATGCCTTTAATGTTGAGCAAAGGTTGCAGCACCCAGCGGCGCAAAGCGCGGCCTCCCATTGCGGTGCTGGTTTTGTCGATCGCCCACAGCAGGGAACCGTGAAAAACCCCATCTCTCACTGTTTGAGTAATTTCGAGATTGCGGCGGGTTTGGTAGTCGAGGATGAGAAAATCGGTGAGAGTGTAAGTGTGCAATCTTTGCAAAGAAACTGCTTTTTCCTTTTGAGTTTCTTCGATATATTGCAGCAAACCGCCGGCGGCGCGCACTGCGAGGGAAAGGTGGCCGCATCCCATGCCTTCTAGCGATCGCACTTTGAACTTTTGCAGGATTCTCTGTTTTGCTTCGGACAAAGTAAACGGAATTTGCGATCGCAAAGAATAGCAAAACGAATTCGGCAAACAATCGGGCAAATGCTCGGATTTCTCTCCGGGTCTCAACATAGTCACCAAATCCGGCGCATTAGTCGGTACCAAGACTTCCGAAGGCTGCAAGCGCAGCAATTCTAGGGTTAATTGTTCTAAACTGTCTGCTTGGGTAGTGACGAATTCTCCCGTAGAAATATCTGTATAAGCCAATCCCCAATGTTCCCCAGCGATGACGACTGCTGCTAAAAAATTATTTTGTCTGGGTTTGAGCATTCCGTCATCAGTCAAAGTTCCGGGAGTGAGAATGCGGGTAATTTCTCGCTTGACTTGGCGGCCTTCTTTAGCAGCAATCGAGGCATCTTCAACTTGGTCGCAAACTACTACAGCATAGCCTTTTTCAACTAACATTGAGGTGTAGCGGTCGAGGGCGTGGTGCGGCACTCCTGTCATCGGCACTCTGCCGATTTCCTTGCCGCTTTCTTTGCTAGTACAAACAAGTTCTAATTCCCGCGAAATTGTAACTGCATCTTGGAAAAAACACTCAAAAAAATCTCCGACTCGAAACAATAAAAGTGCGTGGGGATACTGTTCTTTCACTTCAACATACCGCTGCATCATCGGCGTCAGCTTGGTGAATTCTAGTAGGCGGTGGTCGGCATTGCGGATGTTGGGTTGATGGGGGTCTGTTGGGGTAGATGCAGTGTAAGGCATAAAAGGCGATCGATAAATTTTAATCTTTAACAACTTTAGCGCAAGCTCGGCTTTTAGCTCTAACTAATATACAATATTTGACGATTAATCCTCCTTAAGCAGGGTGCGTGATTCTCAATATTGGGGAAGAGTGTTGACCTATACAAAAGTCACGCGCCCTACTTAATAATCGATAAACCCGCTTTTAGTTGAGAATTTTTCGGTCGCTTTTTATCTAATGTGAGCTTAAGCCTCGCATATAGTGAGATTAAGTGCGAAATTTTTATTTATTGTGAGAGGAGAGCGATCGGCGATCGACAAAAACAATCTCAGCTATTTAGTTGTTAGCTGTTATGGCAGAAGGCAGAAGGCAGAAGCAAGGATTTTAGCAATTAAGAACGTCCTAACAGTCGGGCGTGGTTGCTAAAAATGTTGGGGGTTAACAGAAGAATGTGAAATTTTCCGCATTTTAGGGGCATAAAGTTTACATTTTTGTTATTGAAAACAGCCGGAAGATAGATTTATAAATTATACCTCGGATAGAGAGAAAATATATTTTATATGCTTAAAATTAAAATATCCAAGCAGGTAATTTATCGGCGTAGTAAATTTAAGATTTAGAATCAAAAATCTGCTAGCTAGTAGTTGACTAGAGGAAAAAAAATAATGAAAGCTCTTTGCTGGCACGGAGCAAATGATGTGCGAGTTGATAATGTACCAGACCCAACAATTATCAACCCGCGCGATGCCATAGTTAAAATCACGTCTACAGCAATCTGCGGCTCAGATTTGCACCTCTACAATGGCTTCATCCCGACAATGCAATCGGGCGACATCATGGGGCACGAATTCATGGGGGAAGTAGTCGAACTCGGCAGCCAAGTCAAGAACTTAAAAAAGGGCGATCGCGTCGTTATTCCTTTTACTATTTCTTGCGGCAGTTGCTTCTTTTGCAACCGCGACTTGTGGTCGCTGTGCGACAACTCCAACCCCAATGCTGGGCTGGCTGAAAAAATGTTCGGTCATTCGCCGGCGGGACTGTTTGGCTACTCGCATTTAACGGGCGGCTATGCAGGAGGTCAAGCAGAATACGCGCGGGTTCCGTTTGCAGATGTCGGCCCTTTGAAAATTCCCGACGGACTTTCTGACGAACAAGTATTGTTCCTCACCGATATCTTTCCTACCGGTTACATGGCGGCCGAAAACTGCGACATTCAGCCGGGGGATACTGTAGCAGTTTGGGGATGCGGGCCAGTCGGACAATTTGCGATCAGAAGCGCGTTTATGCTGGGGGCCGATCGAGTAATTGCGATCGACCGTGTACCCGAACGCTTGCAAATGGCGGCCGCGGCCAAAGCTGAAATCATCAACTACGAAGAAATGGACGCCGGGGAAGCCGTCACCGAAATGACGGGGGGACGCGGGCCCGACTCTTGCATCGACGCGGTGGGGATGGAAGCCCACGGCACCGGTCTCGACGCTTTGTACGACAAAGCTAAGCAAGCCGTGCGTTTAGAGAGCGATCGACCTACCGCCCTGCGACAAGTGATCCTCGCGTGTCGCAAGGGTGGCACAGTGTCAATTCCTGGCGTTTACGGCGGCTTCGTTGACAAAGTGCCATTAGGTGCAGCTTTCAACAAAGGCTTGACCATGAAAATGGGACAGACGCACGTTCACCGCTATTTGCGGCCTTTGCTCGATCGCGTTCAAAAAGGCGAAATTGACCCGTCATTCGTAATTACGCACCGAATGAAATTGGATGAAGCGCCCCACGCTTACGAGATTTTCAAACAGAAAAAAGACAACTGCATCAAAGTTGTCCTCAAACCCTAACTCGCATTTACCCTTCACGGAAAAACTATGCTTTTACAAGAAAAAGAATCAGGCGACTTGATAGAAATCCTCGATGTAGATGCTTTAATTAGCCCTACAAAACAAGAAGTGCCGGGAAAAAATCAAGCTGGTCAGGAAGAGCAAGAGAAAGCAACTTTTGCAAAAAGTAATTTAGTCTTTCCTTCCGGTGAAACTTTGCCGCGCTGTTGGACTGAGGAAAATTATCAAACTCATTGATATCAAGGGAAGCCCCAAACCTAATGCCCAGAGCCCCGACTTCTTTAAGAAGTCGGGGCTCTAACAGTTTGAGGTAAAAAGGGAGATTAATTGTTAACGATCCACTGGACTTGATGCGCTTCTGTGATGTCTGGAATATCCAGCCGCGCAGCTAATTTGCGAATGACTGCTTCCGGTACTGTTGCTGTGCGCGATCGATTCCGGCGCAATATTTCTTCGAGAGGTACTTCCAAATAAACAATCCGAATTCGCGCTTGATAATCGGCAAAAAATTTAATTAATTGCTGGCGCATTTGTTTAGTAGTGTTGGTAGCATTCCAGATAAAAGAACGCCCCAATCTCATATATTCCCGCGCTCTATTTTTGGCTTCCATTATTACATTGCCGGGAGTTTCGTCGGGAGGCACATTCATCTCTTTCCGCAGTGCATCCAGTGAGATTACCGGCAAATCTGGAAGATTTTCCCGAATCCAATAATCTTTACCGCTTCCTGGCAAGCCAGACATCAAAATTACTTCGCATTTAGTGTCGTCAAATGCTTCGTAATCCGGGTTTCCGTTCTCTTTGCGGAAGTAGATAAATCGGCTGTGTGCGGATCGGAATTGTCGGGGAGAATCCAAACAATTATTTTCTTGACAAAACTCACGAAATAGTTGTATTTTATCGAGCAATTCTTGTTTGTCGGCGCAGTGGCGGCCGCGCACGTCTGCTTCGGCTAAAAGTGCGAGGAAATCGCAGCGGACAACTTGACTAACTTTAATTACAGACTGCTGCGGGTTGGGTTTGTCGATCAGCCAGATTGGTAAACTGCCGAATTGGACGATCGCCACCACTGTTTCCCGAATCTCAAACTGCACTGGCGGCTCGAATTGAGATAAAATTTGTCTGACCATCCTCGCACCTTGGCGGGCGTGACCTTTTGAGCTAATTCTGCCATCGGCTTCGATTTTTGTAAAGGCTGGTTTGGCGACATCGTGCAGCAAAGCGGCGGCAAAAATTATCGATCGTTCTTTTTCGGGTAATTGCCGCCAATTCGGGGAAGATATTAATGCTTCGCAGACCATTCTGGTATGAATTAAAACATCTCCTTCGGCGTGATAAATCTGGTCTTGCTGACAGCCTTTTAAGTTTTGAATCCAATCGAAATGATTTTGAATGCTGTCCCAATCCAGGAACCAATGGGGCGGTTGTGGACAAAAGGGAAAAGTCCAAGTTGGCGATAACAGTGCAGTCATAAATTTACCTGCGGGTTAACTAAAATTAAATAAATCTGCGCCGGGACGCAGAATATTGGGTACAATTGGGCGATTTAGCCAATGTCCTTCGGCATTTTTAATGGCAGTCAAAAAACTGTCACGCACGTATTTGTAACGCGCATTTACTATGCCATCTTCTTCGACTTTAATGTACAGCCCCTCCATAATCTCGCTCTTGTCAGTCTCTTTCAAACACCGTTCTTCATCTATTCCCAATTCCCTACAGTACAAGCGTAAGCGTTCCAAATGTCCCGGTTGAATAAAATTAGATTTTTCCATAAACTGCCTCATTTGTTTGGGAGATTTCAGGACTCCAGAAAACAGCACGGGAACGGACACTAACGGCAGTCCATTTAACAACTTGCGGCGGGATTCTGTACTCAGAAATTGACTGGTTTCTAAGTCCAGCACATCGTATTCCATAAAATAGTGCGACAAAAAATCATAAAAAACAGTGTGTTTGGCATACAGCCATTCGCCGTAAAGAATGTAGCGATTTCCCAGCACTTCTCCCAGGGCTGGGCTGAGACTGAAAGCCCACTGTTTGAATAAGTTAAAATGTTTTTCTCTCGGCCCGCCGGTGAGATAGTGACCGCGACTTTGCAGCAGCATTTGTCCATCTGGTGCGAAGCTGATGCCTGTATTAGCGCCGTCTACCTTTTCTTCAATCACTGTCGGGCGATCGATCAAAGCGCTAAATGGCACGCTGTCGAGGTCTTCATCGCCTGGTTGGAAACGCGAACCTTCGATGTGATAAGTTCTAGGATATTTAACAATTTTGAGCATCAGCCAATCCCTTTTAGATTTTAGATTTGAGAGGCGACCCCATCCATTTTTGATTTTAATTTTAGATTTTAGACTTTAGAGGCTGCCCAATCCATTTAACAATTATAATGGAATGATCACAAAGGAGCGTGTAAGTTGAAAAATCAAAGTTTTCAGAGCATATCATCAGCATTCGCTGGGATTCTATTAGTAGGCGCGCTACTCCTGGGATTAAACTCTTTTGTCGTCATCAATCCAGGTGAAGCAGGGGTAGTCAGTGTTTTAGGAAAAGCCACAGATGGAGCATTGTTAGAGGGGTTTCACCTCAGACCCCCGCTAATATCCAAGGTAGATGTGTACGATGTAACAGTGCAAAAGTTTGAAGTTCCCGCCCAGAGTGCTACTAAAGACCTTCAGGATTTAAATGCTAGTTTTGCGATCAACTTTCGCCTCGATCCTGATAAAATAGTGGAGATCAGAAGGACTCAAGGAACTTTGGAGAATATAGTCTCAAAAATTATTGCTCCTCAGACGCAAGAAGCATTTAAAACAGCCGCTGCACTGAGAACCGCCGAACAATCTATTACTCAAAGAAGTGAACTGAAGCGAGACTTTGATACTGCGCTGAAGGAAAGGCTATCAAAGTATGATGTAATCGTGCTCGATACGAGTGTGGTTAACATTCGATTCTCCACAGATTTTGCGAAAGCGGTTGAGGAGAAACAGGTCGCTGAACAGCGCGCGCAAAGGGCTGTTTATGTGGCTCAGGAAGCAGAGCAGCAGGCTCAAGCTGACATTAACCGCGCTCAAGGTAGAGCTGAAGCTCAAAGGCTATTGGCTGAAACTTTGAAGGCTCAGGGCGGCGATTTAGTTCTGCAAAAAGAGGCGATCGAAGCTTGGAGAAGCGGCGGCGCTCAGATGCCAAAAGTGTTAGTTATGGGCGCAGGTTCCAGTCGGGTTCCTTTCATTTTTAATATGAACGATATTCAGGAAGAACCCGATCGCCCGCAAGTGACCAACAATTAAAATATGGCTGAGGGTAACAAGCCCGGTGTCTCCGAAAATATTGGCTTTGCTAACCACAAATCTCGGAATAAACCGGGTTTCCTCAGAAAGCGCACATAAGTCTTATGAGAGTTGCCGGAATATGCTACACTTCTGAAAGCCACAATATAACGACAGTTTGAATCTGTCGTTATAAAAGCGAAGTCCGCAATTAACACGCAGGCAACACACTCATTTTAGGAAGCAAGGAAAAATCATGACCCGCGCTATTATGGAAACCGACAAAGGCACAATCAATTTGGAATTGTTTGATGCGGATGCGCCTAACACAGTGAAGAATTTTGTTGACTTGGCGGAAAAAGGTTTTTACGATGGATTGTCCTTTCACCGAGTCATCCCTAACTTTATGATTCAAGGTGGCTGTCCAAAAGGCAATGGAACGGGCGGCCCCGGCTACAAAATCAAGTGTGAAATCAACTCCCACAAACATGAGGCAGGAACTTTATCGATGGCTCACGCAGGCCGCGATACGGGTGGTAGCCAATTCTTTATTTGCCATTCTCCCCAGTCTCATTTAGATGGAGTTCACACAACTTTTGGCAAAACTGAGGATATGTCTGTCGTCAATGCTATCCGCCAAGGCGACAAGATTATTTCGCTCAAAATTGAGCATTAATTTTCAGTAATTAGTTGCGTTTGTAGTAAGGACTTTAGTCCTTATTGCAAACAAAATTTGTGAAATTAAGATTTTTGAAATCAACAATTTATGACTGTTATCAATGATTCTGCTGTGGTGGCCCAGTTAACTGAACTATATTTAAAATACGAAAAAGCTCTTTGTACGAATGATATTGAAACTCTCGATAATTTGTTCTGGGATGCGCCGGAAGTCGTGCGATTTGGCGTAACGGAGAACCTGTACGGGAGCGAAGAGGTGAGGGCTTTTCGCAAAGGACGATCGCCTGTAAATGTCGATCGAGAAATGTTCAACCTCAAAGTCGTGACTTTCGATGCAGAAACGGCGGCTGTGACGCTGGAATTTCGCCGTGTCATGGATGGAGTGGTGCGGCTGGGGCGGCAGAGTCAGATGTGGCGGAAGTTTCCTCAAGGGTGGAAGATTGTTTCCGCTCACGTTTCTTTGTTGCCGGTGTAGATGTTATGTCATTTCCCTTGAATTTCCCCTAATGGAATTCTGTCGATCGGGCTGGGCGGGTTTATAGATATTATGGATGTGAATTACAGATTATTTGTGAAACCCGCCCCTACAAGTATTGTGGTTAATTTACCTGACCGGATATTAAAGGTAAGAAAACAATATATTCAAATGTAAAATTAGTATTTTAATTTGATGATTGTTGAGCCATTCAATTCGGCATCTATTCTTTTTTTCCTTTACTATTAGTACCTCTGATTTTTTACCGCTTCCCTCCCCTAATACAGTTCATACTTGAGCAAAGTACACGGAATCGAGCCATTGAAAACAGGAATTCGCCGCGATGTCCTGAGTCCCACCTTTTTACCCAACTCCTTATTTCCAGTCAAAATAAACGCATTCCAACCTTTAAAACGATTCTTGAAAATATCGCCCAACATCTTGTACAAATCTCCCAATTCGCTAGCATCCCCCAGGCGCTCTCCGTAGGGAGGATTGCAAATCAGAACGCCTCTGTCTGCAGGTGCTTCCAACTGGGATAGCTCGGTTTGAGCAAACTGAATCTTACCGGAAATACCAGCTTGCTGCGCGTTCGTGCGAGCTTGGGTTAACATATCGGAATCGCGATCGCACCCTGCAATCACCTCTTTAAGTTCTGGTAGCTCACTATTTTCAGCTTCGGCCCACAGTTTATCCCACAAAGGTTCGTCAAAATCCCGCCAAGTCATAAATCCAAACTTTTCTCGAAACAATCCCGGTGCAATATTCAATCCCTTTAAAGTCGCTTCCAAAGGCAAAGTTCCAGAACCGCACATCGGGTCTAAAAACGGCAAATCTGGCGTCCATTCTGCCATATCCAACAAAGCCGCAGCTAGGGTTTCTTTGAGGGGAGCAAGCCCCATCGCCGGTCGATATCCCCGGCGGTGCAAACTGCCGCCAGAACTGTCTAAACTTAAAATACAGTGGTCTCGATGGATGTGAATATTAATGAGTAAATCGGGATGCTCTACATCAACATTAGAACGCTTGTTAAATTGAAGGCGCTGTTGGTCGGCGATCGCATTTTTGACCTGCAAAGCTGTAAAGTGTGTGTGGTTCAATTTTTCGTTGCCGCCAGTGCAGTTGACTGCTAAAGTATTGTCGGGATCTAAGTATTCGTCCCAAGGGATTTTCTGCACTTCGCGGTAGAGCATATCCGAGTTGTAACACCGGAATTCGGCGATCGGCATTAGCACTCGAAAAATTGTTCTCGACCAAAGATTGACGCGGTACAATAAAGCGCGATCGCCCGCAAAGTAAACCCCTGTAAAATCTGGCTTGACATCCTGGGCCCCTAAACGTTCTAATTCTTGGGCGGCAATAGTTTCTAAACCGCGCGCAACTGTAGCAAAATATTGATTCATTGATAATTTGTAATTTGTAATTGGGAATTGGGAATTGTTACTAACAACAGACACCAGACTGATGACTATAATAGCTGGTTTTAATCCTAACTATCAAAATAAATACTCTACCTTCACGATAAATCACTCGCATTAATCTGGGTGGGGGCGGGTTTGAGAGATTGTTCTTTGTTGGCTGTGGTTTGTGAAACCCGCCCCTACAGATTGTTAGAAATGTGCAAGTCACAAACTGTCAGTAATACTCGTGAAATTAAAAGCTTTCACGCGCACTCCGGGCACGACACTACCGCCGTAACGTTTCACCGCACTAACTGCATCCACATCGCGCAACATATCAGGTAAAACTTGATTGAAACGCAGGTTTTTAATCGGGTAAGCAATTTTGCCATCCTCAATCCAAAAAGTACCGTCGCGAGTCATTCCCGTTACTTCCAAGGTTTTCGGATTAACGTAACGCACGTACCAAGCTCGACTGACGAAAATTCCGCGCTCGGTTTGAGCAACTAAATCTGCTAAACTTTGCTCGGAACCTGTCATTACGATCGGGTAATAAGCACCTTTTGCTTCTTTGCCTTTTTGTGCAGCCCAGTAGCGGGAATAAGACAAACTTTGAGGGACGCCATTTTTGATGATTTCCAAATAGTTATTGCTCAATCCGTCGTCGAAAAAAGTATTCGATCGCAACAAAGGATGAGCCGGATCGCGCTGCACTTGCACTAACGGGCTAAAAAGTTGTTCCCCCGCGCGGTTTCCCGCTGGTTTTCCCTCTGCATCGGCGATCGACATAAACGATCGCCCCTCATCCGCCGCCCTCGCATCCAGCCCCCAAATCACCCACGGTAGCAAGCCCCCAAAAGCAGCGCCGTCAAAGATTACCGGATAAACGCCGGGAGTGATGGGGCGCGGGTTGCGGGATGCCATCGCCCGATCGAGCACTTGTTCTGCTAATTGGGCGATCGGCAATTCGTTAATACTCCAAGCAGTGCTCCTCGCCCAACTAGAACCGTCTTCAACGCGAGCAGTAAAGCTGAAATCTGCCTCTGTAGAATGGTTGCAGGCGCGGAGTCCGGTTGACGAGGCGATCGCGTACAGCGACGCCTCAGTGCTCAAAGTGCCCGAACCGTGAGCCCCCCCCTGGGAGGATCTCGCGCACGCTTGCTGCACCATTTCGGCCCGTGCTAGAGGCGATACAGTTGCCGTTGCTGTGTCGAATGCGGGCGATCGCAAATCGTAGGTTTGAGGCGGCAGCAGGGGCATCCATTCGGGGTCTGCCGGCGCAATTCTGGCCAATTCTTCCGATCGCTTGACTGCGGAGGCGATCGCATCTTCATCAAATTCTGTAACAGCAGCAGAGGCGCTTTTGTTGCCGAAATAGCTAGTAATATTCAGGCTAAATACAGTTTTGCTAATATTTTGGCTGATTTGATTTTCCGAGAAGCGGGAAAGAGATTCTTCGCCAGTATAGAGACTGACAAATACTGCTTCGGCTTCCGATTGTTTGACTGCCTTTTCTAGTAAAGATAAGGCTTGGTCTTCACTTAAAATTGCGGGCGATGTTGTTACGAGCATAAGCTAAAGTCCCGGAAGATTTGTTGTATTTAAAAATAGGTTTACCCGCAATACTACGGTTAACTCGCCTGTACTAAAGAGCGTACTGCTAACACTTCATCTGCTCGCAGAGGTTCCACATCTGAAGGAGAAACAGCCACAACTAAAATCGATTCTCCTAAAGCATTAAATATTTCTAGAACGCAGCCATCATCTTCCCCTTCCCTTGGATGAGGTACACGATCGACGAGCATGGCTACATCACCTTTTTTTAGCTGATATAGCGGCATATCGCGACACAATGCTACACGCTGGTAAAGTTCAAGTTTCACGTCGAGACTCCTTTTTGGGTTTGAGAGTAATAAAATGAAAACTTCCGTCAATTTGCCACTGCAACCAAATTGTAACAACTGCTAAATTACGTCCATTAGCCCCTGGCAACTCACCTTCGGCGCGAAAGAACTTTCCGAATTCATTAGCACCATTTTCTACTGCCTCAGCCGACGCTATCAAAAACTGGATGGCTCCTAACAAAGCTTCTGGGTTATCTTGACTAAAACCCCCTTGAGCGAGAAATTTTGACTTGTCATCTTGTGCTTTGGGAACGAGTAAGTAGCGCGTCAACTTTGCTTCTGGTATGATAGCATCCGCTGGAATTTTCACATTAAAAACCTACAATCTAATTAAGAATTTCCCCCAAGTTGAATATCCCTCACTCGCACCGGCACACAAGCGTGAGTCATTTGAGCAACCTGCATCGGCTCGCCCTTTCCGCATATATTAGTACCGCACTGAACCAGCTCCGAAGCCGGCCCGATCGCATCTATTTGATTCCAGAAATCAGTAGTCATCGCCTGATAAGTTACATCCTTCAACATACCGACAACTTTACCTTTTTCCACCTTCCAAAAAGCATCGCCGCCGAATTGAAAATTGCGCCGCTGCTGGTCGATCGAATAACTACCAATACCGTCGATTAAAATCCCGTCTTCCGTATCAGCAATCATCTCTGCCAAAGTAGCAGTATGGCTACCGCCATCCGGGCCTGGTTCCAATCCCAAATTAGGAATTCTCACCATCGGCACGCTCGACCAACTGTCAGCGTAAGCAGAACCGTTGCTGCTGGCACGTCCGAGGCGATAAGCCGTCTCTCTATCAGTGAGATAATCAACTAAAATTCCATCCTTGACAACGTACCAATCTTGTGACTTTACGCCCTCATCATCGTAACCCATTGTACCGCGGCCACCTGGTTGAGTGCGATCGCACTTAAAATTCACCCAAGGTGCAGCGTATTGCAGTTTATTTAACTTATCAGTAGTAGCAAAGCTCGTGCCAGCAAAATTAGATTCGTAGCCGTAAACCCGGTCTAATTCAGTTGGATGACCTACAGATTCGTGGATTGTCAAATACAAATTTGTCGGCTTAAGAATCAGGGATTTGCAAATACCAGCAGGGATTTTGGGAGCGCGGACTTTCTCAATAGCTTCGGCGGCAACTCTTTCGACTTGACTCAACAAATCATCGGGATTAATATGTTCGTAACCGATATTTAGCGGCGGGCGTTCGTAACTGCGACTTTGAGCATCGCCGCCCGCAATTGCTGTACAGCTAAAACCCGGATAGCTGCGGTAGATTGTTTGTTCGATTAGCGAGCCTTCTGTAGAAGCAAAAACCTTGTCTTCGCGGCTTGACTGCAAAAAAGAAGAAGCTTTTTTGATGCCTTGTGCGCCGTGTGCTAGCAGTCGCTCGTTGATATTTAACAGTAGTTCAGCTTTGTCAGCAACGGGTACAGAAAAAGGGTCAATTTCAATTGGAGTAATGTAGGTATCGACATATTTTTCGACAGGCACTAACCGCACCGGTTCCTTTTGAGTCAAGCGACTGCCTTTAGCGATTTCAACAGCCAAAGCGACTATTCTTGCAACCTCTGCCGGTGTTTTGCTGTGACTGGCGGCAAACCCCCAAGCCCCGTCTAGCAGCACTCGCACGCCAAAACCGGAACTTACATTATCTGACAAATTGCTTAAAGATCGATCGCGCGCGTAAAGATTCTGCCTTCGGTAACTGCAAAAACGCACATCACCGTACTCGCACCCACTTTTCCGAATCAAATCTACAGCCAAATATGCTAACTCGTTAGCAGAGATTTTTGCAGTTAATTGCACCATAGTTATTTGTCATTCGTCATTAGTTGTCAATTATTATAGCGCTTTTTAATTATTTGAACCATTTTCAACAAGCTTTTTATGGGCTGGCAGGATGCCCACCCCACAAGAAATTTACTGTTTGTGGAACAGGCATCTTGCCTGTTTGTGGAACAGGCATCTTGCCTGTTAATGTGGAACAGGCATCTTGCCTGTTAATGTGGAACAATCTTGCCTGTTAATGTGGAACAGGCATCTTGCCTGTTAATGTGGAACAGGCATCTTGCCTGTTAATGTGGAACAGG
>NZ_JAUBTR010000066.1:0-19289 GCF_036705045.1 Microcoleus sp. BR0-C5 | reverse complement strand
GCATCTTGCCTGTTAATGTGGAACAGGCATCTTGCCTGTTAATGTGGAACAGGCATCTTGCCTGTTAATGTGGAACAGGCATCTTGCCTGTTAATGTGGAACAGGCATCTTGCCTGTTAAGCGAGAATGGTGCAACATCTCATTTTAATCCTACTCCATTTCCTGCAAAACCCCTGTCAAAATTTCCACAATGCGATCGATATGTTCCTTCTCAATAATCAGCGGTGGCGACAAAGCAATAATATCACCCGTAGTCCGAATTAGCAACCCTTTTTCATAGCACTGCAAGAAACAATCAAACGCCCGTTTTCCCGGCTTCCCAGCAATAGATTCCAACTCAATACCTGCCACCAGTCCCAGATTGCGGACATCAATTACGTGCCGCACTCCCTTCAAAGAATGTACCGCATCTTCCCAGTAACCAGCCATCTTATCGGCTCGTTCAAACAGCCTTTCTTCCTCATAAATATCCAGCGTCGCCAAAGCAGCCGCACAAGCCAGAGGATGACCGGAATAAGTATAACCGTGAAAAAGCTCGATCGCATTTTCAGGAGCATTCATAAAAGCATCGTAAATCCCCTCTTTCACAAACACCGCCCCCATCGGCACCGTACCGTTAGTTATCCCTTTAGCCGCCGTCACAATATCGGGAAGCACCCCAAAATATTCAGTTGCAAAACTGGAACCTAGCCGCCCGAATCCGGTAATTACCTCATCAAAAATCAGCAGAATCCCGTATTTGTCGCAAATCGCCCGCAGTCGCTCCAAATAACCTTTCGGGGGAATCAAAACCCCTGTAGAACCAGCCACCGGTTCCACAATTACCGCTGCAATATTAGACGCATCGTGCAAAGCGACAATCCGCTCCAATTCATCCGCCAAATGCGCTCCCCATTCCGGTTGTTTGCGGCTGAAAGCATTGTGTTCGAGATTGTGAGTGTGAGGCAAATGATCTACTCCAGTCAGCAAACTGCCAAAAAACTTGCGGTTTGTACCGATACCGCCGACAGAAATTCCCCCAAAACCAACGCCGTGATAGCCGCGTTCCCTACCGATTAATCGTTGGCGAGTTCCTTCACCTTTCACCCGGTGATAAGCAATCGCAATTTTTAAAGCAGTTTCTACCGATTCCGAACCCGAATTAGTAAAGAAAACGCGATCGAAATTGCCTGGGATCATCTTTACCAAACGTTCTGCCAATTCAAAAGCACCCGGATGTCCCATCTGAAAAGCCGGGGAGTAATCCAAACGCAAAACCTGCTGTTTAACTGCTTCGGCAATTGTCTCGCGGGCGTGTCCTGCATTCACGCACCAAAGCCCCGCAGTACCATCTAAAATTGAGCGGTTATCATCTGTTGTAAAGTGCATATCTTTTGCCGAAACCAATATTCGCGGATTCGCTTTAAACTGTCGGTTGGCAGTGAATGGCATCCAGTAAGCGTCCATATTTGTCATCGTTTTTTTATCTTTTTATATTGATGATTCTGCCTTCAAACTATAACTTGCTACGGATTGCCGATCGCCAGACGCTTATTATAATTTTACAAATATCTTTTTTAAACGAACCGCGAAGACGCAAAGAGCGCGAAGGAAGAGAAGAAAGAGGTTTTTCTCATTTCCAAGTAGAGTTTTTACCTGAAAATATCTGCCTATCTTCCTCTTTCTCTTCCTTCGCGTCCTTCGCGGTTCATTAAATAGATATTCTTTAATTAACGATCGCCCCCACCGACTCAGGCTGCAACAAACCGGTTAGCATTTTCACAGGCCGCTCCCCGTAGGGCCAGGCGAAAGCATGGCGGAAAGCAGCTTCTTGACACGCTTGCAATTGCCGAAAATCAATGATATCCAAAGTTAACAAATTCTCGTACTCGAAAGGCAATCGCACGTTGTGCAATCCCGCGTTGTCAGTACAAATGGCAATATCGACACCAGCTTCAAAACATCGATCGAACACAACCTTCAATTCGCGCATATCCTGCAACGTCCCCGTTTTGAGATAGGTAGTCGGGCAAACTTCCAAGCATTGACCCCTGCGCGCGACTTCTGGCAGCAATTCGGGATATTTTAATGGAATTTGAATCCCGTGGCCGATACGCATCAGATAGGGCAGAAGTTCGGGATAACAGCCAGAGGTAGTTTCGTAGAGGTGGCCGGTAGTTTTGATGCCGATCGACCTCGCGTACTGGTACAATCCGACAAACTCCTCCAAACGCTCGCCAATACAATCATCGCCCCCAGCTATATCGATCGCACAAACATATTCTCCCATCCCGGCCGCCAAATCTACGATCGCCCGATTCACCTCATAGGGTAAACGCGAGTGCATACACAAAATTTGGCTGGTAACAATCGGACAATCGCTAATTTGACTTGCTTTGCCCACAACCTTGACAATTTCTGCCATCAAATCAATGCGTTCTGACTGATTCAAATGTTCTGGAGTCCGCAAATAAGGCGTATAGCGCAACTCCAAATAAGCCAGATTTTCAAACACGTAAGCGCCCCGCATCAACCGATAGATGAAATAAGGCAACGTCTCAACAGTTTGAACGCTTTCTACCAGCGTGTGCAGTTCCAAATACTCATTGAGAGTATTGCGCGGACGAGTGTAAAACTCCTCAAACTCCGAGTATTTTTGAAATCGATTAACCATCTCAGCATTGTGGCGATCGAAATACCGCCACAGCACCCTAGGAACGACAGAACCACCCAGATGGCGGTGCAACTCAGCGTGTAAAGTCATGGCAACAAAGCCTCTATTTTCTCAATGTTAACAAAAATTAATTAGTCAGTAGTCATTAGTCCTTAGTCATTAGTCATTAGTCATTGGTTATTTGTGAGTTCCAATGCCTAATACCCAATAGACATCTCCCATAATTCTTGTGGAACAGGCATCTTGCCTGTTCAAAACAGGCTTTTTGGGAGATGCCCCATGCCGCACGCCCCATGCCCCACGCCCCATGCCCCATGCCCCACGCCCCATGCCCCATACCCCACGCCCGTATCTAAAATCTAAAATCTAAAATTGATTGACATTTAGGACGCATTCATACATAATCGGAGATTGTGTCAACCTGAACTGAACGCGAGAAACCCTTGGCTAACGTAGTTGTGATCGGCGCCCAGTGGGGCGATGAAGGAAAAGGCAAAATTACCGATTTGCTCAGCAAATCCGCAGATATCGTTGTCCGCTACCAAGGGGGCGTCAACGCCGGTCACACCGTGGTAGTAAACGGTCAGACTTTCAAGCTGCACTTAATTCCCTCCGGGATTCTCTACCCTGATAAAGAGTGTATTATCGGCTGCGGTACGGTCATCGACCCTAAAGTTTTAATTGCAGAGTTAGATCAGCTAGAGGCACTGAATATTTCGACGACCTCGCTGATGATTTCGGAGACGGCTCACGTAACGATGCCCTATCATCGATTAATTGATGTAGCATCGGAAACCCAGCGGGGAAATTATAAAATCGGGACGACGGGACGCGGCATTGGCCCTACTTACGCCGACAAGTCGGAACGCACTGGCATTCGGATGCTCGATTTAATGGACTTGGATGGGTTGCAAGAACAATTGGAATGGACGATTAATTGTAAAAATGTCCTTCTCGAAAAAGTCTACAATTTGCCGCCTTTAAATCCGCAAGACGTAATTGATGAATATCGAGTTTATGCCGAACGTTTGCGGCCGCACGTAGTTGATAGTTCACTCAAGATTTATGAGGGACTTCACAAGCGGAAAAATATTCTGTTTGAAGGCGCGCAAGGCACTTTATTAGACTTAGATCACGGTACTTATCCTTACGTTACTTCCAGCAATCCCATCGCTGGCGGTGCTTGTGTGGGAACCGGAGTCGGCCCAACAGCGATCGATCGCGTAATTGGCGTAGCAAAAGCTTATACAACCCGCGTCGGAGAAGGCCCATTCCCTACCGAAATGGTAGATGGAATAGGAGCAGTTTTGGGCGAGAGAGGTGCAGAATTCGGCACGACAACTGGCCGCAAACGTCGCTGCGGTTGGTTCGACGCAGTAATCGGCCGCTACGCAGTCCGCATCAACGGCCTTGACTGTCTGGCAATTACCAAACTAGATGTTTTGGATGAATTAGAAGAAATAAAAGTTTGCGTTGCTTACGAAATTGACGGCGAAAAATGTGTTGATTTCCCGAAAAGTTCCCGGATATTTGCTCGGTGCCAACCTATTTACGAAACCCTTCCCGGTTGGAAACAGTCTACGGAAGAGTGCCGGAATTTGGAAGATTTACCGCCGCAAGCTTTGAATTATCTGAAGTTTTTGGCAGATTTGATGGAAGTGCCGATCGCAATTGTTTCTCTCGGTGCGAGCCGCGACCAAACTATTATTGTAGAAGACCCGATTCACGGGCCAAAGCGGGGGTTATTGTCGGCTGACACTAGGCCAGTAGCAGCACCAGCCTAACGTTGTCAGGTAAAATATAATGTTGGGTCTCGATCCATAATACTCGAAGCTTTTGGCAGTCTCGTCGCGACCCACCTAGCTCAATGTTCCAGGAGATTAGTGCACTTGATCCACGGCGAGGTCAAGTGCATCCTTATTTACAAGGAGTTACGTAAATGACTGACGAGGATGAACTGATAGCACGGCTAGAAGTTCACAGAGACATGATTGGGTGGGTTATAATAGAGCTAGGGAAAGAAGGAATACAAGCCAAGAGAACAACCGGAAACAATCCCAAAGGTGATATTTTGATAGTCAACGCTCGGGATGTTCCGCGAGTTAAACAGCTACTCCGCAATTGGCAGAGCGAATTCAATCGTTAATTTATAAAAAAAAATATAAACAATAATGAATGAACCGCATATTGAAATCAAAGCCTGGAAAAACAAGAAAATAGATTCCACAAAAGCTAAGGAAATATGTCAAAAAGGGACTGTGATTGGAGTTATTACCACAGGAAAAATTACTCAACCGGCTAAGGCTGTATTCGACAAAGCAGATGTAGCTTGGGTAGAAAATTTTCCCGAAAGTGAGTTGTTGAATCAGGAAGGTCAAGAGGAAAGCTAATGTTAGATATTATTTTTTATGCCTTCAAAACTGCTCGACCACCGCACTATGTCGAAATGTCGGAGGACGTTTACGAGTGGTTGGCCCAATCAGAATTTTCCAAAATCGGCAAATCTGTCCCCAGAAATATTTTGATAGATGAAGAAGAGGAGAAGCTACCTGTAGTTGAGTTAGATCGAGATATTCGCCAGAAGCTCAGAAATTTTTTCCGCGATGCAATTATCTGCGAAAGCGATACCGTCCTCACCAAGCTGGGAGATTCCCCTCTCAAAGAAGAGTATCAAACAGCAACCTACCGTTTGAGGAAATTGCTGGACTTGCTAAAATGTGTTGAAAACGAAGATTATCAGTATCTTCAGCGGGTCGTTTAATTAAGCGCGATCGCAATATCACAATTCTGGTAAAATGTGAAAACAATCAACAGAAAGTCAGAAAATGGAACTCGCAGTAGAATGTCAAAAGCGGGCAGAAGGCAGCAAACCTAACGCCCTCCGCCGCTCTGGATTGATTCCCGCCGTCCTCTACGGCCACAAAGGCTCTGAATCCATTTCCCTTACCATCAAAGCCAAAACAGTTGAACACCTGCTCAAAAAGCACGTAGTCAACAATGCCCTAATTGACCTCAGCATTCCCGACCTCTCTTGGAGCGGAAAAACCTTGCTGCGGGAAGTGCAAGTTCATCCTTGGAAGGGCTATCCTTACCACCTGAGCTTTTTCTCCGTGGCGACTCAAGACAGCCTGGAAGTTGAATTGTCACTGCGTTTTGTCGGCGAACCTGTCGGCGTCAAGTTAGAAGGCGGCATTTTGGATACCGTGCTGACGCAACTCGCAGCTAAGTGCAAACCTGACAGCATTCCTGAAGCAATTGAAGTAGATATTTCTCATTTAAAGGTTGGGGATGCGCTGCACATTCACGAATTAGTTTTGCCTGCCGGAGTGGTAGCTCTCGGCGAACCAGATCAGGTGGTTGTTAGCGTGCTAGGAATTCAAGCAGGTTCTGAAGCCGAAGACGCAGAAGAAGACGCAGCTGCAGCAGCTTGATGAGTAATTCCTAATAGTTGTTAACTAACTAATGGTTGAAAAAAAAGGGCGATCGCTTTCTCGCAAAAGGGCGATCGTTTTTTACTAAAAAGGCTATTCTCGTTTGGGTTCGATCGCACATCTTTCACCCTGCTCACAAACAGGCAAGATGCCTGTTCCACAAATAGTGAATGACTTTCTTGTGGGCCGTTGCTCCTAGCCCGCCCGTAAAAAGCCTATAGAAAAGGGTGCAATCTTCCTTGCCCAGGCCACAACAAAGCATCCCACCAGGAAGAACCTGCCGTGTTTACTTTCCTTTACAACACGGGCGATCGACTCCTTAGCGACAAAAGTCGGGACGGGCGCGCAAATCTGCCAGAAACCGTACTGATTCTTACATATTTAGCCGTAAAATCAAAAAATCAGCCTATAATCCCGGTTCCTCGCCAGCACCGGGAATCAAAAAAATTAAGAATTGGGGGAACAAGCCCGCTACTGTTAGTGTCAAACGCGAGTATAATTGTGAAACGTTTAGACTACCCTATTTAATTCCTGCCTCTGGAGCCGCCGCCCATATGCCATCAACAGTGAATACAGAATCAACAGCGGTTCAATTTAACCAACAGGGAGAAACATACTTATCCCAAGGAAAAATAGAAGAAGCCATCGCATCCTGCGAGCAAGCTTTGAAGATTCACCCCAATTTTGCACCAGCTTACAAGACTTTGGGCAACGCGCTGCAAGCTCAAGGCAGGATGGAAGAGGCGCGGCACTGGTACGCTAAAGCGATTGAAATAGAACCGAATTTTGCGGAAGTATATGCGAATTTGGGCAGCCTGGGCGCGCAGCAGCAAAAATGGCAGGAGGCGATCGGATTTTATCAAAAGGCGATCGCCATTAAGCCGAATTTCGCGGGAGTGTACCGGAATTTAGCAAAAGTATTCGGACAAATTGGCAAACCGGAAGATGCCCAGCAGTGCTGGTATCAAGCATTTAGTTTGGAACCGGAAAAAGTAGCGCCAGGGGAACACTTGAATATGGGCGACGCTTTTTTTCGGCAGGAAAAATTCCCCGAAGCGATCGCCTGTTACGATCGCGCTATAAAATTAAATCCTAATGTGGCGACGGCTTACCAAAATTTGGGCGAAGCGCTAAAAAAACAAGGCAAGTTAGAGGAAGCGACAGCATATTATCGCAAAGCTATTGAACTCAACGCAGCTAATGCCAGAAACGGCAGCGAGGGACAGCAAACTTTGGCGGGTGCAACGGCGACAAACGGTGCAGTTAAGCAGCAGCCCGCAGCCACCGCAGTTAAGCCACCAGTGCAGCAGGCAGTTAAGCCGCCAGTGCAGCAGCCAGTTAAGCCGCCAGTTCAGCAGGCAGTTAATTCTACAATTAATATAGAAGATCCAGAAGCATACAAAATACTAGCAGAAGGCTATTTTGCTCAGGGCAAATTGGAACAGGCGATCGCAGCTTGCAAGAAGGCGCTGCAAATTAAGCCGGAAGCGCCGCTTTACAAAATGCTGGGCAACGCGCTGCAAGCTGGCGGCAAAATTGATGAAGCTAAAAGTTGCTATGTCAAAGCAATAGAAATTAACCCTAATTTTGCCGAAGCTTATGCTAATTACGGCAGCATTTGCGCGCAGCAGGAACAGTGGCAGCAAGCGGTTTCTGCTTACGAAAAGGCGATCGCGATGAAACCAGATTTTGCCGGTGCTTTCCGCAATTATGCGAAACTTTTGACGCAGTTAGGCAAGTCGGAGGAGGCGGCCCAGGCTTGGTATCGAGCATTTGCGATCGACCCCAAATCCGGGACCGCCGAGGAACACGAGAATTTAGCCAAAACTTTGATCGAGCAAGGTAAGGTAGATAAGGGAATTGAGTGTTACCGGCGCGCGGTTGAGTTGAACCCAAATTCAGGCGCAGCATATCACGAATTAGGCGAAATTCTTAAGGGGCAAGAACAGTGGGAAGCGGCGGTAGATGCTTACACTAATGCCATTAGAAATAATCCTGATATTTCTTGGTCGCACAACAATTTAGCTGAGTCGCTGGTTAAGTTGGAACGGTGGGAGGAATCTGTAAATGCTTACCGCAAGGCGATCGAATTAAATCCTCATTTTAGCTGGTCTCACAACAATTTAGCCGATGTGTTGCTGAAGCTGGAACGGTGGGAAGAAGCTGTAGAGTCTTACCGGAAAGCAACAGAATTAAATCCAGATTTCAGTTGGGCGCACAACTATTTAGCAGACGCGCTGATTAAGCTGGGAAGGTGGGATGAGGCAATTTCGGCTTACCAAAGGTCGATCGAACTCAATCCCGACCATTTTTGGGCGCACAACAATTTAGCAGAAGCGCTGGTGAATTTGGAACGTTGGGATGAGGCGGTTGTTGCGTACCGGCGTGCTAACGAAGTTAATCCGAATTTCTTCTGGTCGCAGAGCAAATTGGGCGACGCGCTGCTAGAACTGGAAAGGTGGGATGAGGCGATCGATGTTTACCGGCGCGCGGCCGAGTTAAATCCTGATTTTCCGTGGACTTATTACAACATGGCAACGGCTTTTGAGAAGCTGGAACGGTGGGATGAGTCGATCGCCGCTTACCGCCGCGCTGCGGAGATTCAGGCGGATTTGCCGTGGCTTTCGCAAAAGTTGGCTGATGCTTTGAGGATGCGATCGCAGTGGGATTTGCGGGATGCGATGGGTTTGTACAGAAAGGCGATTCAGGATAATCGTGATGACGTGCAGTTGTATCACAAGGCGCTGGAGATTGCGCCAAATGATGCTGACCTTTATGTTGAGTTGGCTAATGCTTTGGTGCGGAAGAATTGGCCGGATGGGGCGATCGTCTTTTATCAGATGGCGTTGCAGATTCGGCCTGATGACAAGGCTATTTCTGGGCTGTTAGAAGAGGTGTTAAAAAAAAAGGGGGTAAGTAGGGCGGCGGAAAAGAGCGATCGCGCTGTTCACGGACAGTCTGGAAAGGCGATCGAACACACCCCTGGGATAGCTACGGAGTACCACGAATTAGGGACTTCTCTACAAGAAGAAGGTAAATTTGCCGAGGCTGTGGCTGCCTACCGCAAAGCAATTTCTATTAATCCAAATTACTTTGGAACTCACCACAATTTAGGCGATGTCCTGAAATGGATAGGTAAAGTTGATGAGTCTATTAAAAGCTATCAGAAAGCGGCAGAACTGAATCCAAATTTTGTTTGGTCGCACCACAACTTAGCGGATGTATTTCAACAAGAAGGTCGGCTTGATGAAGCTGTTGCTGCTTATCGGAAAGCGATCGAGGTGGCTCCTGACTTTGGCTGGTCTCACTACAATCTAGCCAAAACTTTAGCTAAACAAGATAAGCTTTCGGAAGCTTTGGAAGAGTATCAGACGGCGAGCAAACTCGATCCGAAACTTTTTGGTTTGGATTATCAAAACTTGCGAGATTCGCTATTCCTCGGTCAAGACCCAGCTTACACGAAGTGGCGCGCTAAGAACAGCCCCAGAGAAGCTGATTTGCGAAAAATGGCGGAAATATTAGAAATCTTTAACTACAAGCCGCTGATTAGTATTGTCATGCCGGCTTACAATACGCCAGAAAATTATTTGGAGGAGGCAATAGAATCAGTTCTAAATCAGATATATCCTTATTGGGAATTGTGCATTGCGGACGACGCATCAACCGCGCCTCATGTCAAGCAAATTTTGCAACAATATGCAGCCAAAGATAGCCGGATCAAAGTAGCTTACAGAACCAAAAACGGTCACATTTCTCACTGTTCTAATTCTGCTTTGGAGTTGGCGACGGGTGAATTTGTTTCTTTGCTAGACCACGACGATACACTGACACCAGAGGCATTGTATGAAGTGGTGCTGTTGCTGAATCGGCACCCGGAAGCGGACATGATTTATTCAGATGAAGACAAGATTTATCAGGATCAGGAACTGATAAATCCTTTCTTCAAGCCAGAATGGAGCCCGGATTCATTTTTATCTCGGATGTACACTTGCCATTTGGGAACTTACAGGCGATCGCTAATTAATGAAATCGGCGGTTTTAGACCGGGTTTTGAAGGAGCTCAGGATTATGATTTGGTTTTGAGGTTTACAGAAAAAACTGACAAAATATTTCACATCCCTAAAATTCTTTACCACTGGAGAATGCACGCGGGATCGGCTGCTGGCGGTGTAGAGGCTAAACCCTATGCCTATGATGCAGGGCAAAAAGCTTTGCAAGAGGCGATCGAACGCCGGGGCGAACCGGGGAAAATTGAAGGCGTTCCCTACTTTTTGGGACACTTTATTGCACGCTACAAAATAGCGGATTACAAGCGGGTCAGCATCATTATTCCGACGCGGGATTTAGGCGATGTTTTGGACAATTGCTTGGAGTCTATCTTTACTAAGAGCGTCTACCCCAACTACGAGGTTATCGTCATCGATAACGGCAGTCAAGAAAAACACACGGCGGAAATTCTGGCTAAATGGACGGCTAAGGCATCAGCGAGGTTTAAAAGTTATCGCCTAGATATTCCGTTCAATTTCTCTAAGATTAACAACTACGCTGCTAGCAAAGCCGAGGGAGATTACTTGCTGTTCTTGAATAACGATACAGAGGTAATTACTCCCGATTGGATTGACGGGATGGTTGAACAAGCTCAGAGAAGCTCGATCGGGGCTGTGGGCAATTTGTTGATATACTCAGATAACAAAATCCAGCACGCGGGAGTGGTGATGGGACTCGGCGGCGGTGTGGCGGGTCACAGTTTTTACCATATGCCGCGATCGATTCCTGGCTATTTCGGAAATGTGGTAGGCATGAATAATGTTTCAGCGGTAACTGCTGCGTGTTTGATGTGTCGCCGCGAAGTATTTGAAAGTGTTGGGGGGTTTGACGAAGAACTAACAGTGGCGTACAATGATGTGGATTTGTGTTTGAAAATGCTAGAGAAAGGGTACCGAAATATTTACCTGCCTCATGTAGTTCTCTACCACCACGAATCTAAAAGTCGAGGTTACGAGGACTCGCCTGAAAAGAAAGAGCGGCTGAGGCAGGAATCGAAGCTGATGGAAAGCAGGTGGCAGAAATATATTGAGAATGACCCTTACTACAGCCCCCATTTAACCAGAGCTTGTCAAGACAGCGGTATCAGATTGGAGGACGAGAATTGGCGGGGGAGTCATTAGGAACATCCCCATGAGTTTAGGGTGTCAACTTAAGTTTAAAGCTCTCTGTCTCTCTGGTTTGTACAAAAGTCTCGCTCCCTCTGGCATCCCCCAGTGGTATCAACTGAACAGTAAAACCCTCTGTCTCTCTGGAATCATCGACCCTACACTTAAGGAACCAATTAACTCAGGATTCAGCAATCTGAAATGAAAAAAATGATTGACGTTGTAGAAGTGCTTAGTGCCCCCCTCGCAGAATCTCAAGGGTTACTAGCGTTTAATCTCGATGCACCAGAAACAGGAACTCAAACTGATGCTGGGGCAGTTGAGTTTCGGGGTTGGGTTCTGGGGAAAGTGTCTCCCGCGATCGCGGTTGAAGTGATTCATCAGGGGCGAGTGCTGAAAACTATTCCGGTGAATGTTCCTCGTCTTGATGTTGTCCAAACTTATCCCCAAGCTTCAGAAGCAGGAATTAGTGGGTTTCAGGCAATTTTAGACTTGAGTAGACTGATTGATCAGCACGACCAGTTAACTGTATATTCGATTTTACGGGATCAGAGTCTTGTTAAGATGGCAGAAGTAATGGTTAAATTAGGATCTGAATCCTCTACTATGGAGGTTCCCCTGCCTCAACAAGATGCGGAGTCAGGGGTAGATGGCATACAGTTAAAATTACAAAGGATTCAAGCGGATTTGGAGCGCTCTAAAGTGTTTGTGCAGACTGTGAAGACAGATTTGCTGAACCGTGAACAGCTTTCGGTAGAACCTCGGAACTTTTGAGTGGGTTAATCGTCATGCTGCCAATCGCCCCTGTCGGTTTCAATGTGGAAATTGTGATAAGATGTTTGACGTTGACTAAAGCCCTGACTGGCAACCCTTATTTTTTTAGAGTATAAAACCCATGACGGTGACAGCCTTTCAGCAAGCCAACCAATTGTTAAGAGAGGGAAAGTTAGAAGAGGCGGTGGTGGCTTATCGACTGGCGATCGAGCAGAATCCTAATTCCTATCTGTATTATCAGAATTTGGGGGAAACGTTGGGAAAGTTGGGACGTGTAAATGAAGCGGTTGAAATGTATGGGAAAGCGATCGAGTTGAAACCGTCAGCGGGTTGGTTGCATTTGAATTTAAGTTGGGCTTTGCAACAGGTGGGAAGGCTTGATGAGGCTCAACAGACTGCGGAAAAAGCAGCGAAGATGGAACCTAAGTTGGCTAGGTTTGTGGGAAATTGGCCAGGTATAAAAGAGAATATCTTAAAAGTTAATAGTGCTACACATAATCCAGAGAGCCAAGCTGGCATCATTGTAGAAAAAAAAATAAGGGAAGTAGTAGCACCCCCTAACGCTTTCAAATCAACACAATTTTATTCCGATTTGGAGTATTTATTTATATTGGGCAATGGTGAGTCTATCGATGTGGTGAGTAGGAAACTGTTCTTATCACAAGCCCATGCAGCAGAAACTGGTCTTCACATAGTAGCCGCTCCCTCGTCTCAGTGCGAGGCGTTAAGCAGTGACATGAACCGTTGCAATTCAATACTGGTTCTAGCGAATAGCTTAAAGGATATTGCCGATCAAAAGACTGAGATTAGTGGTGGTTATTGGAAAATTTTGCAACTTGACTCTGAATCAGTATTGCTTTCAATTTTTCTTCAACCATGGCGATTGATGACACAAGGGAGTTTTGCGGATATTCTTGGACGGCTTCAGTCATTTGGCAGTTCTGATTTACTTGAAGTAAAGTTGCCCTCGCTGAAGTTCCTAATCGAAGAGTTATTAGCACATCGAGGTGATGCGTACATAGAAAGTGTTGAGAACAAACTGGAGCAAATAATTTATCGCGTTTCTAGTTCAGTAAAGATGCACCGAAGTTCTATCGTGGATGTATTAAATATACTGATATTTTCTTCAAAAATTGATGCAGTTCAAGTCAAGCTCCAAAACTATTTGAATAAGAATGTTACAGAGTTGGAAACTACCATAGATGATTTTCACAAGAAAGTAATATATCGGCGTATTGATTCTTGTATCTATTTTGCATTCGAGTTGTCTGGAAAAAACTCTGTCGGCACGCTGGCTCCCATTTTCAAGCAAGCATTTGATATAATGCTTTCCCTGGGCATTCCAGCGCCCATCCTATCGCGAGGGTTGCGTCATAGTTTCTTAAAAGCGATTGAGTTAGCTCAATCCCTTCCTACGCTGATTGACCTGGCACAAATAACTAATACAGACGACAGCATTGCATTTCTTGCTATCTACAGTATTAAACGCCATAGGTCAACAAATGCAGAGTCCGACATTCTCAAGACTTGGCTGCTACTAAAGAAAATATTTGAACTACCTAAAAAACACCTGATTTCCCTTGTACGAGACCTGCGTCGAACTGTTCCGTCTTGTTTGGGGATTCCAGTAAGCCTATCTACAGAGATCATCTCAGCGTTTGAAATAACTGAGAAAGAAACTCCTGATCGCGAAACTTGGTTAGCTAGGTGTCTACTGTTACTCTATGCAGATTGTTTTGATTCGAGACTATTAAATTGGATTACACATCATAACCGAATAGACCTGACTAGCGAAGACAAAGAGATCGTTTTGGCACTTACCGGATACGATATTCCATTAATTGATCGTGTTAATAAGACTCTTCTGGAGGAAGGTTTTAATTACAAAGTTCTCTACCCTTCCGAATATTGCAAGATTACCGACTACATGAAGGCAAACTTAGCTGAATGGGGGAAGCATAGCCAGATATCTCATCAAAGCTATACAGGTAAGGGTGATAGTTTACCCATGATTTCAGTTATACTCACAACCTTTAACCCAGATATGAAGCTATTGAGACTTTCTCTCGAATCTATTATTCATCAAACTTACCCAGCACTTGAGATCATCGTTATCGATGACCATTCACCACCGGAGTCAAGCCGACTGATCGATTTACTGGTTGGTGAAATGCGCCAAAATACTCCGCATCTGATTGTCTATCAGCGCAACGAAAAGAATGTTGGTCAATATGTTTCCCGCAATAGGGCTATAGCCATCTCAAAAGGGGAGTTTATTGCTATTCAGGATGATGATGATATTTCTCATCCAGAGAGATTGCAGCATCAGTTGCAGCCGATGCTGGCTGACTCCAGCCTGATGGCTACCCATACTAATCATCTCAGAATCAGCGAAAATTCACGATTAATGATTGATGGTGATGCCATCGGCGCAGTTTTGGGAGATGCCCCAGTTTCATTTATTTGGCGCAGACAGGTTTTTCAGGAAATCGGGAACTTTCTTCCTACCAAGACGCGCGGCGATGTCGAATTTCGTTCCAGGATGCGGCGGCACTACTCGGATCGAGCCATACAGATGATTGCACAACCTTTAGTGCTGATGCGTGGTGGTATGGGTACTGTCTCATCCAACAAGGAATACTATTTCCGAAGTGCGCTGAATGTCTGGCGCTATATGATGAATCATATACCAATAGGAATCTATAGCTCTCAAGAAATGGTGCGTTGGATTCCGACGGTACTTAGATAAGTTACTTGGTTTCCTACTAAACAATCAAACAAAAATATTTAGCCTGTAGCCTTAATGCACAACCTTATTATAAGCCTAACGACCATTAGTTCTCGACTCAATCATATCCACCTCGTGATCCAGTCCTTGCTAGATCAGGATTTTCCCAGTGATGCTTACGAAGTACGTTTGTACCTGTCAGAACAGCCCTACCTGCTAGATCAAGGCTGCCCCACAATCACTAACGACTTGAGTCGTTTGCTAGATCAGAATTCTGATAGAGTGTATGTGAAGTATGTTGAAAACACGGGATCTTACCGCAAGATTCTTCCTGTCCTTGATGAGGTCTATAGGGGAACCTCAGCTCAATTCTGTAATACCCTCATAGTTACCGCAGATGATGACACGGCTTATCCTCGGTGGTGGTTATGGGAACTCTATGAAAATTACCTAAAGCATCGCTGTGTTGTCGGGTTTCGGGGACGGACTATGGGTTTTGACAAGGAAAAACTAATCTCTTACAAACAATGGTCGAAAACCATTACTGAAAATCCTTCGATGTTGAACACTCCGACAGGTAAGGACGGGGTGTTATACTCGCCACTGCATCTCTACCCGAGTGTGAGAGATATTCATGCAGCAAAATACTATGCACCGAAAGCGGATGACCTTTGGCTAAAGGCTCATACCCTCCTTGCTGGGGTTCCATCATTCATTATTAATACAACATTGAAGCAGGAGTTTCCTTCGGTGACTGGACGAGAACCCGATGTGTCGCTTTATCGAGCATTCAACGAGCATGGTGGTAATGATGATGCTCTTGCAAGAATCGAAAATTACCTGGAGACAAATAATCTAGGC
Source organism: Microcoleus sp. BR0-C5 (assembly GCF_036705045.1). NCBI lineage: Bacteria > Bacillati > Cyanobacteriota > Cyanophyceae > Oscillatoriales > Microcoleaceae > Microcoleus > Microcoleus sp. BR0-C5. The sequence goes on along the minus strand of NZ_JAUBTR010000066.1, from coordinate 3,689 downwards.
GTTAAGTTTTGGAACTTGTGCTATAGTCATCAGGAGAATACTGCCCACCTCCGCCAGGGCATTACCTCTGTATTGCAGGGAATATCGTATGTGGCATGAAATGCAGGATTATGTACCGAGTGACTATCCTCACCAAGTAACCCCAGAATGGATGGTGCGAAGGGTTGTGGATCGATTACCCGCAAAGTCGGTGATTGTGGATGTTGGGTGCGGGGCAGGAAAATCTGTGGATTTCTTTAGGGAATTGCTCCCTGAATCGACTTGGATTGGCGTGGACATTGCAGACTCACCAGAAGTTCGGCAACGGAGACGTACCGATGCAACATTTATGGAGTTTGATGGAATCAACATACCAATGTCATCCGATAGTGTCGATCTGATATTTAGCCGACAAGTGCTAGAACACGTTAGATATCCAGAGGCGCATTTGAAGGATATAGCTCGTGTCCTGAAGCGTGATGGCTATTTGGTTGGTTCTACCTCACATCTAGAACCCTATCACTCATTTCAGTTCTGGAATTTCACTCCTTACGGTTTCAAGGAGATTGTTCGGGAAGCGGGATTGACGTTAGAAGAAATTCGATCCGGTATTGATGGCCTGACTTTAGTCAAAAGAACATACGAAGGGCGGCCTAAAACTTACAGCAAGTATTTTTCTGAGGAGTCACCACTCAATCTTGAGATAGATCAATGGGTCAACCAAACCAACCGAAGTACACGCCAAGCAATTATGCGAAAGTTATCTGTTTGCGGTCAATTTTGTTTTATAGCGAGCAGTAATGATTCGTGAGAAAGTTTAAGACTATAGCAAGCCTAATTGAGTTGTACTAATCAAACTCAAGTCAAACCCTTACCCTGTAAGCATAGCCATGATACAAATGATTTAGGCTTGCTATAGAAGCTAGTATCAGAGGCAACCTTCACCCAGCCGTATCTCACAACTGATTGCTGACTGCTATATTTGTACAAGGGCAGAATTGCTACAAAAACAGAAAATTAATTTTAAACAAGGACATAAAGATATGGAAGCTCACAAGATGGAATTAGAAACCCTTAGAAAACTTTTTGATTTAATTGAAATTGATTTTGTTTTTGATATTGGAGCTAATATTGGCCAATACTACAAGCGATTGAGGCAAGATGTTGGCTATGAGGGACTGATTGTTTCATTTGAACCGATGCCAGAGTTGGTAGAATCAATAAATAATCTCAAAGCAACAGATCCTCTATTGATTGTAGAGCAGGTTGCTATTACGGATTTTGCTGGAGCGGCAAAATTTTTTAAAATGAAAAATAGTCAGTTTAGTTCTTTGAAAACGCCCAATCACACAAAAACAAACTTATTTCGTGACCTAAACATTATTAGAGAAGAGATAGAAGTCCCCTGTAGCACATTGACAGAAAAGTATCACTACTACAAGCAAAAATTTGGATTTAAAAATCCATTTTTAAAGATGGATACCCAGGGAAATGATGTCACAGTCATTCGAGGAGGACTACCAATCATTCAAGAATTTTGTGCCTTTCAATCTGAGCTGAATGTTCTTCCTATCTATGACTCATCTGTTGACTTTCGTGAAGCATTATACTTCTATGAAAATATAGGGTTTTCAATATCATCCCTTTTCCTTTCAAATAGAGGTCACTTTCCCGCTCTGGTTGATATTGATGTTGTAATGATTAACAATAATATAATGAAAAAGGTGATGCAAGATGGCTAGTCATGAAAAGAAGAATGCCTTGATTGTTGAGTTTGGAGGTAATCATTCAGTAACTATCCCTTTTTTTATTGACTCTTTAAGTCTCGCTGGATATGTGGTTTACGTTTTTTTTCAGGGTGCTGCATGGCAAGAGTCTTTTCTAGGAGATTTGTCAGGTACACGTGAGTTTTATCTAGTTAGAAGCTTAGAGCAACTGATTCAGTATACTAAGTCTGTTTTTTTTGATAAGGTTGTCTATAATAGTGCACGAAATCTACGTGTTGGAAACTCTGATGGTGTTCACCTGTTTAAAATTCTGCTTGATGTACTTCCCCAACAAGATATCTTGATACAAGCCCATAGTCGTGAAGATATTCAACTAGATTTTGTTCGAGGGTTTGATACACGAAAAATAGCTCCAACTCCACTGTTTAAAGAGTATGTTGATAACTACTTTGTTCCATATTATGACGGTTTATTTGGGCAGAAAAACATACCGATTAACTTGGATGAAGAAAGAATTTCTTTGATAAAAGTAGGAGGGATCGAGGCTCACTCAACTGGCAATATTGGTGCTGAATATCTTCTTGACGCTGTCAAAGCAAATATTGATGTAGTTATTTATGCTTCAGGGAAAGTCAAAAATCCTGAGATTGAAGAAATTATTAGGTCAGGTGGGAAAATTCTTCAACATTTTCACTCCTCAATTATTGCTCGCTGTGCTGTGAGAAATATGTCATTTCTTTGGATTTATCATACACCTGATGGAATCTATACAAGAAGAACTTTGTCAGGAGCTATTCCTTTTTCTGTAAACTACGGAATTCCACCAATTCTTGATGTTCATACCGCTACTATTTATTCAATTCATAATGGGTTTTTAAAACTTGAGCCAACAGATAAAAATTGGATTTCTCGATTATCTAAAATTTCACCAGAATACTATTTGTCTCTGTTTTCAGAATGGCAGTTGAGTAGACAAAAGCTGATTAATGAAGAGCAAGAACGGTTTGTAAAATGGCTGTGTGAAAGTAAAATTAAAGGAGATTCAAAAATGGAAGTTTCTGTTAAGAACAGTTTTCAAGAATATATGCTAGGTGATTTTGGAAAGGTGCAAGGATGGTGTCTTCATAGTGTTCCCTATTTAATTGAAAGAATTTCATCTTTTCAGATGGATAATAATATTTCTGGGGGAGTGATGGAGATAGGTGTTCATCATGGAAAATTGTTTCTAGCTTTACATACATTAACGCAAGGTGAGGAGCGCTCATTAGCGATCGATCTCTTTGACGCTCAAGACTGGAATGTTGATAAATCCGGTTGTGGTAATGAAGCTATACTTGATGAAAATATTAAAAAGCTCTCTTTCAGACCGGAATTCATAGATAAGCTGAAAGTAGATTCTCTATCTTTAGCTGTTGAAGATGTAGCAAACTTACAAAGAAAATATGGTAAGTTTAGAATTATCAGTATAGATGGTGGTCATACTCCTGAGCATACAATTCATGATTTCAACATTGCTCAAAACTTGTTAGCTAACGGTGGTCTTGTTATTGTTGACGATATTAATAATATCGATTGGCCGGGTGTGTATGAGGGGATAGCCTATATCTTTTTAAAGGATCGTCCAAAGCTTGTACCATTCTTGGTTGGAGCCAACAAATTATTTCTGACAACCCTTGGATTTCATAGTCGGCTATTTGCACACACCTTAAATGCGATTAATTCGGAAAGCTGTCAAAATTTGAAGGCTCCAACTAAGCGAGTCAAAATGTTCGGCCACGACGTAATCGCCTGGAGAGTGAAGTCACATTGGTAAGCACAGTCTGTATTCGTCTATCACTATAGCCCACATTCCGCAGATGTGGGTTGGATTTTTTTTACCAGTTGTGAAAACTGGGAACCCAAAAACTTTTGGGTTGAATCTATGCGGTTTTAGGGTTACAGATACTTGTCAAATTTACCTAAACTAACTAAGTTGAAATCATT
>NZ_JAUBTR010000065.1:0-38857 GCF_036705045.1 Microcoleus sp. BR0-C5 | reverse complement strand
ATTATACTGATGATCGGTAAAAAAGTCATGGTGGGGTTCACCAGTATTTATACTCATCGCAAAAGTGACACGCTCCCGGTTCATTTCGGTCTGATATAGCATAATTAAACTTTTTAAGTAAGCCATTCTCTGGGAGTTGAGAATACACAGAAGGAACGGCTTCTATGGCGTAACAGGTACAATTGAATTCGCTAGTTATCGCTTCGCTAAATTGACCGAGATTGGCGCCTAAATCGATCACTACAGAGTCAGAGCCGAGGATTTTAGAATAAATAGTATGAGTTTTGAGATTGCTCAATCCTGAATGCTTTTGCCAGAAATCGATAGATTTGACTAATAAATTATAAAGTGTCATGACTGGCGAAATAAATTATGGTTAATAGCAACATTAAAAACCATGTGTGCCGACTTAGTGAGGAAAATTAATTAATTGTAACAATACTTTGGTAGGATATACTCTGGCAGCTAAAACCCACAACTTCAAATCGACATGAGCCAGCATTCAGACCGCATTGCCCCTCACGGCGGCACCCTGGTCAACCGCATTGCCACACTAGACCAGAGACAAGAATTTTTCGATAAAGCAGAGTCCCTGCCGCGAGTCCAGCTTTCAGATCGATCGATCTCCGACCTGCAAATGATCGCCATCGGCGCCCTGAGTCCCCTCAAAGGGTTCATGAACGAAGCGGATTATCGATCGGTCGTCAAACAAATGCGCCTCTCCAACGGCCTCCCTTGGTCGGTTCCCATCACCCTCTCGGTAACAGAAGAAGTCGCCGCCCCCCTGAAAGCAGGAACTTTAGTGCGCCTCGACACCCCGGCGGGCGAATTTGTCGGGCTTTTGGAACTTGCAGAAAAATATCACTACAGTAAAGAAGAAGAAGCCCTCAACGTCTACCGCACCGACGACCTCAAACACCCAGGTGTCCAGGTAGTAGACAAATCCGGGCCCGTTAACCTCGCAGGCGACATTTGGCTGCTGGAACGCGAACTAGATGTCCGCTTTCCCCAATACCAAATTGACCCGGCGAAATCGAGAATGCTGTTCACAGAAAAAGGATGGAAAACCATAGTCGGTTTCCAAACCCGAAACCCCATCCACCGGGCCCACGAATACATCCAAAAATGCGCCTTAGAAACAGTAGACGGCTTGTTCTTGCACCCGCTAGTCGGGACGACAAAAGAAGACGACATCCCGGCTGATGTGCGGATGCGCTGCTACGAAATTCTGCTAGAAAAATACTATCCAAAAGATCGCGTAATTTTGGCAATTAATCCGGCGGCGATGCGCTACGCCGGGCCGCGAGAAGCAATTTTTCATGCTTTAATCCGCAAAAACTACGGCTGCACTCACTTTATCGTGGGGCGCGATCACGCTGGAGTTGGCGATTATTACGGCACTTACGATGCCCAATATATTTTTGACGAATTTGAGCCGGGAGAATTGGGAATTGTGCCGATGAAATTCGAGCACGCTTTCTATTGCAAGCTGACCGAACAAATGGCTACAACTAAAACAAGCCCCAGCACTCCCGAACAACGGGTGCATTTGTCTGGAACCAAAGTTCGGGAAATGCTGCGCGCTGGAAAATTGCCGCCGCCGCAGTTTTCCCGGCCGGAAGTCGCCGCAGAATTAGCCAAAGCCATGAATATTTTCAATTACGAGATTTAAATCTTGAACTTGGGTGTGGGCGACATTCTGAATAGTTTTGAATTTTGAGTTTTGAGTTTTAAATGGGAAATTTTAAACTTAAAGCTCAAAAGTTAAAACTTAAAAACTCCCTTAATACTAAACACTCACAATCTAATTAATTCCCCTAAAATTATGGAGGGGAATTTAACTTAAAATTCAAAACTAAAAATTCAAAGCTATTTAAAAATGGGACTCAAGCGGCGGGAATTTTTGCAGCAAGCTGGCCGGGTGCTGGCCGCCATCGGCATCAGCGAGGCTTTGTGGCTGCCGTTGGGCTCGCGCTACCTCCAAGCCTTAGCGCAGCCGACAGCCAGGAAATTGGCTTTGTTGGTGGGCGTTGACAAATATCCAGACTCGCCTCTGCACGGCTGCGTCACGGATGTGGAATTGCAGCGGGAACTGCTGATATATCGGTTTGGGTTTGTGCCGTCGGACATTTTGACTTTGACTGACGCTCAAGCTACGAGGGAGAATATCGAGAGGGCGTTTGTGACTCACTTGACTCAACAAGCAAAACCCGGTGACGTGGTAGTTTTTCACTTTAGCGGCTGCGGTAGTCGAGTCAGCTTGGGCGAGTCTCCCGGAAAAATCCAAAACAGTTTGGTGCCGGCGGATGATGTTTTGCCGCTGTTAGCAAACCGGGCGGTGAACGATATTTTAGAGGAAACGCTGTTATTGTTGATGCGATCGCTCGCGACAGAAAATGCGATCGCCATCCTCGACACCAGCTACCCCTATCGGGGTTTCTCCAAAAACGGTAACTTTCGCATTCGCTCCCGCCCCCGCCCCACCATCGGCGAGCCGGGCCTCGCAGAATTAACGTTTGCCCAAGACCTCCGATCCCGCCCAAATCTCCGTCCTACGGCAGCCCTACTTGCCGCAGGCGCAAATTCCGCACTCGCAGCCGAACAAGAGTGGAACGGATTTACCGCAGGTTTGTTTACCTACGCCCTCACGCAAACTTTGTGGTGGGCAACTCCCGCTAGCAGCTTCAGCGTCAGTTTCAGTCGCGCCGCGGGTAATGTCGAGCAAATCGCGGGGTTATCGCAGCAACCGCAAATTCTCAATCAAGATTTAACAACCGCGCCGGCGGTAAATTTTTCAAATTTAATCTTCAATTCCCCTGCATCTGACGGCGCTGTGACGGCGGTGGAAGAGGGAGGCAAAACTGTGCAGTTGTGGCTGGGGGGGTTGTCGCCCTCGGTTTTGGATTGCTGCGGGGGTTCTGTGTTTGCTGTGGATTCCTCGGAGGGCGCGAGGCTTTTGCTGCGGGGACGCACGGGCCTCTCTGCTAAAGCCCAAGTTGTAGACGGGTCTGCTCAAACAGACGGCCAATTAACAGTCGGCGAACTGGTGAGGGAAGAAATTCGGGTATTGCCGCGAAATATCGGTTTGACAGTAGCTTTGGACTCGGGTTTGGAACGCATCGAGCGGGTGGACGCTACCAGTGCCTTTGCGACTGTGCCGCAAGTTTCGGCGGTAGGCAGCGAGCAATTGGCTGACTGTCGGTTCGGCAGAGTCCCGGAAACGACTTTAGCCGAAACTTCTTCGGCTCACGAGCCTGCTTTGTATCCAAGCCGTTACGGTTTGTTTTCTTTGGCTCAAATGCTGATTCCCGATACTGAGGGCGACGGGGGAGAAGCAGTTAAGGTGGCGGTGCAGCGCTTGACTCCGCAGTTGAAAGCGCTGCACGCTGCGAAGTTGCTGCGGCTGACAGCCAATGAGGGGTCTTCGCGCCTGAAGGTGCGGGCGGTTCTGGCAACTACCGCACCGCAAGCGCGGGCTGTGGCGCAGCGAGAGCCGGTGCGGGCCGGCGGTGATTATAGGCTGGAACCGCTGAGCGGAGAAAGTGAGAAATCCGCCAGTGCTCATATATTAAGTGTGAGCAACAGCAGCCGAATTCAATGCAGATTGTATAACGACAGCGATCGCCCGGTTTACTTTGCGGTATTTGGCTCGGATAGCGGGGGACGGCTTTCAGTGCTCGGCGCTGAGGGCAAAGACGCTGTGGGGGGAATGTCGCGGGCGATCGCTCCGGGGGAGAATTTGATTGTACCTGCGGCTGGGGCGATCGGGTGGGCGGTATCCTTGCCGATCGGACTTGCGGAAATTATGATTATATTTAGTGAGAGTCACTTCGCTCAAACTCTGGCTGCAATAGAAGCCGAAATGCAGCAAACGAGGGATGCCCTGCCCATTCGAGTGTTGTTGAATCCTTTAAATGTGGCGCGGGCGGTACTCGAAGATTTGCACGCCGCTAGCATTTCGGGGGTACAGAAAGTGGGGCTATCGACGGATGATTTGGCTTTGGATGTGAATGTTTGGGCAACTCTGAGTTTTGTTTATCGGGTAGTTTAATTGAAAAATGGGGACTGGGGAATGTTTTCTATCACCTATAATCCGAATCTATCCCAGTACGAAATCGATATTCACTTCCAAATCAGGAAAGGCGAGCGACGCAACTTGTTGACCCCGCCAAAATTTTTGGATTAAACTGTAACCATTAGGAGTTGGCTGGCGGTAAACTTCTAAACATTGTGCCTCTATATCTACTAGCCAGACTTCTGGAATGAGCGATCGAGCGTAAATAAGAACTTTCACATCTCGATCGTAATCAACCGTGCTATCGGATACTTCTACCAACAGCAAAACTTCTGACGGTACTGGATGTGCTGTTGAATAGTAATCAGCCCGGGGTTGCAGCAATACTACATCAGGTTGAGGTTCGGTGCGCTCGCTCAACTGGATGGGGTTTTGCACATCCAGAAAAGCCCGGTTACTGGGAATTTCGCTGAACAGTCCGATGAATCGTCTCACACAGGAAGCATGACGAGTTCCAATTGCTGCCATTTGGATCAGTTCTCCTTCTATCAGTTCTACCCGATCGCCCTCGGAAAGAATACCAGCTTTGCCCATTAAATGATATTCTTCTACGGTCAACAACCTTTTGAGTAATTGCACTGCCATAACCCACCGCGCTGCTAATTATTTTTTAAATTGTAGTCGATCTGCCAAGGAAGAAGTCATGTTCAGCGGTCATGGGTAATTGGTAATTGGTCACTTGTAATGCCCTTCGACTTACTCCGGCTACGCTGTGCACGAGTCGCTCAGGAACCGCGTACCCGAAGTATTGGGAATGTTAACAGTCAACTGTCAACTGTCAACTGACTGATAAAGCTTTTCTACCATTTTAGCCAAGCGTTTCATAGCAGTTTCAATCTCATCATTTGTGGCAGTCAAACTGATGCGTATACACTCATGTTTGTGCTGCCAATCTTCCCGCAAACCAGGGAAGAAAGAACTTCCTGGCACGACAATTACGCCGACTTTTTTCAACTCTTGATACAGTTCCCAATCAGTCATTGGCAAATCTTTCAGCCACAACCATGCGAATATTGCTCCTTCGCCCCGGTGCAAAAACCAGGGCAAATCTTTCGGCATTGCTTGTTCTAGAGTGCTTTCTACGATCGCAAATTTGCTTTGATAGTACGGGCGAATTACGTTGATGGAAATATCCGCAAGAGCGCCGGAAGCAATGGCACGAGTTGCGATCGCCTGTCCGTATCTTGGCGAATGAATGCACATATTAGTTTGAAAACATTCTAATATTTGAATAATTTTTTCATCGCCGATCGCAATTCCGATTCTTTCACCCGGTAATCCGGCTTTCGACAAACTCATACAGTGCACGATATTGCCCCCAAAAATCGGCGTCATTTCGGTAAAATTCAAAGACGGGAAGGGAGGGCCGTAGGCGGAATCCACGAACACCGGCGCGTCAAAAGCGGCCGCTAAATCGGCAATTTTCTTAACTTCGTCGTCGCTGAGAACGTTGCCGGTGGGGTTGCAGGGACGGGAAAAAATGACGCAGCCGGTGGTTTGGTCGATCGACAGTTGGCTGAAATCCGGGCGGTATTTGAACCTGTGGGCGGCTGCGTCAATATCGAGGGTAGGTTTGCAGGCGACTACCGCTTCGGGAATCAAGCTAACGCCGCCGTAACCCGTGTAGTCTGGGCTCAGCGGTAAAACAATATTTTTAAGCTGTTTGCTGGTAGTGTAGCCGCCGAAAGCGTTGGCTGCGTAGAAGTAAATCGATTGACTTCCCGGAGTAATTAAGATATTGCGATCCGTCAAATTCAATCCGTAACGCTGGTTAAAATCCGTCCGCACCGCATCAATCAACGGCTGATAACCTTGACTGGAACCGTAGCGACAAACCACCTCGCCGTATTCCGGGCTCGCCAAAAGTTCCGCAGTGCAGTCGCGCCACAACTGCTCAACTTCCGGCAAAATCACCGGGTTTCCGGCGCTCAAATTGATAAACTCCTGCCCGCTGCCGGCTCTGAGAGTTTCTATAATATCTTTCATAATTGCCCGAACTCCCGTGAGGTGGGACATCTGAGCGCCAAATTGAGTCAGGGCAGGGTTCATAGCAAATGCAGCGACAATGATAGAAGTTTACAGTTTACCCATAATAACTCTAGTCGCAGGCGTTAGCGTAGCTTGTCTGGGGCATGGGTTGTCGATCGAGCGTCTGATTAATTCAATAAACTCGATGCACAGCGTTTTATTTCTTCCCCTGTACGCGCGCCGGAGCATAAGATTTAGGGCATTTGTGGAGCCGGAGCGATCGATCGAACAGTGTTTTTTGCCTAAAAATTAGCGATCGCAACAGCATTATCTAATTCAAGAGTTGTGGTAAGATTTCACGCCGTCGCGCCAGATGAATTGCCGATACTTGACAACAACCATTGGAAACATCTAAAATTAGTCGTAAAACCCGATCGCAACAGAATTTTATTGGATCGGGTTACTGCTATAATTACAGGTTTAATCCAGCCTCAAGAATCAGATTTGTTGCTAGCTCATTTTCATGATTCGCGGTTTGCTGACAGCGGTGCATTTTATTATCAATCCGACTAAAGCCAAGATAGGTCGTAAGGTCGCCCTTTGAGTGGCGTTACATAACAAACACGTAAATTCCCACCCAAATTAACTGCCGTAAAATTCAACACAACAATGACACACTTTCCACTTATAGAATACGAGCAACTTACAGATCCTAAAGCCAAAGCAGTGTACGAAGAAATCTTGACAGACTTGGGGTTTGGCATCGTCCCCAACCTGTTCAAGTCAATGGCAATCAACCCTGACCTATTAGAAGCAAATTGGAAAAAATTCCGGGGAACGATCCTACAAGGAGACTTACCCCGCACGCTTAAAGAAATGGTCGGCGTCGCTATTTCCCAATCAAATAATAGCCAGTACGCTCTCCAAGTTCACCTGCACGGATTGTCAGCCTTGGGGATGAGCGAAGAACTACTGCGAACCCTAGTTTCTGACTTTGCCAACTGCCCTTTGCCAAAACGTGATAAAGCCGTAATTACCTTTGGCTTGCTGGCTGCTACAAAACCGCTGGAGATGACAGAAACTGATTACCAAAACCTGCGGGATTTAGGGCTAGATGATTCTGAAATATTTGAGATTATTGCAACAGCCGACTTGTTTAGCTTTGTCAACCGATATACTGATGCAATAGCCCTCGAACTAGATACTTTGTAATCTATATTTTATACCCATATTATGGGCGATCGGCTAGAAGATCAAGATCGAGAAGAACTTCTGTTGACAGCCCGCCGTTTGTTAGCAGAAGCTCAAGCGCTTTCCATCCGCATTTCCGCCGTCAATGAAATTGCCACTGCCATTAACCGCACCCTCGATCTCACCCAGATTTTACGAGTAGTAGGCAAGCAAGCCAAATGGCTGCTCGACTTTGAACACTGTAGCGTTTGTCTGCACAGCACTAATGCTTGCATGACTTTATTTGGCCCGCATATCCCTGTAGATATTTCTACCCTCGGAGAGGGCAGCCCTATTAAGAAAGCTTTCACAACACGTCAACCTCAATTAATTCAAGAAGCGGGTGCTACTGCTATTTTATCCCCCTACGCTTCGCAGATTATCCTTCCGTTGGAAAGTGAAGGTAAGGTTTTAGGAACCATTAATTTTGCCACAACCAAGGCGGGGGCTTACACTCAAGAAGACTTGCGAATTGGCTATCTTTTGGCTTTGCAACTATCTTCAGCTATCCGAAATGCTGAACGCTTTAAAGAGATAAATAGCCTGTATTCCGATCTCGATGCCGAAAAGCACAAATCTGACCAGCTACTGTTGAATGTGCTCCCGGTGGAAATTGCCGAGGAGCTCAAAAATAACGGCAAAGTGGAACCACTTTATTATGATAGCGTATCGGTTTTATTTACTGACTTTAAAGGCTTTACTCAGTTATCTGAAAACATGACACCGCGAGAGTTGGTTGACGAACTAGATTATTGTTTTTCTTATTTCGATCGCGTGATGGATAAATATTCTATGGAAAAACTGAAGACTATTGGTGACAGCTATATGTGCGCGGCCGGAATTCCTACGCCTCGCCCAACACACGCCTTTGACGCTGTACTTGCGGCCCTAGAAATTCGACAGTTCATGGATTTGCGGAAAATGCAGAAAGCTCAACAAAATATTCCTTATTGGGATATCCGCATTGGCATTCATTCAGGCCCAATACTGGCTGGGGTAATTGGCAATAAAAAGTTTTCCTATGATGTCTGGGGAGATACAGTTAATACTGCATCTCGGATGGAATCTTCCGGCGTACCTGGAAATATCAATATCTCTCACGACACGTTTGAATTAGTTAGAGATTTTTTTGAATGCGACTACCGAGGAAAAATTTATGCTAAAAATAAGGGCGAGTTGGATATGTACTTGGTTCGCCATCTTAAATAAATTTGGGAATGGCTAATTGCTAAGGGAGGATGGCTAAGCGAGCCGTTATACCATTTTAGATTTTAGATTTTAGATTTTAGAAGGGGGAATTACTGATTATTAGCACGGTTTGGATCGCTGGCCTACAGTTGCAGTTTTTTTAAGGGGTGTTAGATATTGCAATCCTTGCAGGAGTCGTAAATTTTTTACCCCACCCCAACCCTCCCCTTATAAAGGGGAGGGAGTAAGAAATTCACAAATGATGCGAGGATGGCTATATCGCTCGTCGTAAATTTTTTACCCCACCCCAACCCTCCCCTTATAAAGGGGAGGGAGTAAGAAATTCACAAATGATGCGAAAATGGCTATATCGCTCGAAGTTTTTTTTCAAAGTTCGGTATTGTATCGGATTGTCACCAGGCTATATTAAAATTATCGAGTTGTAGATTTTATTTTTAAATTATTTATGCGTATTTGGCAAGCCGATTTTTACCGCCGCCCTCTCCAAGACGAAACTGGCAAACCACTGTGGGAACTCTTAATTTGCGACTCTGAAGGCAGTTTTCAATTTAGCGCTGTTTGTAGCCAGGGGGACGCAAATTCTAATTGGCTAGCCTCGCAGTTGCAGCAGCAAGCTCAAACTCAGAATTTGCCGGACTTCATTCAAGTATTTAGGCCTCAGTCTCTGGGCTTAATCGAAGCGGCGGGCAAAGTTTTGGGCATCAAGGTAGAAGCGACTCGGCGCACTGCGGCTCTGAAATTGTTGCTGCAACAACGCGCCAAAGAATATTCGAGTATGCCTAATTATACCGGTGAAACTTACAGTGCGATCGCCCTCGAATCGCCGCCGCCCGTACCCTTACCCGAAAACCTCTGGGGCGATGGCTGGCGTTTTGCTTCCCTACCCGCCGGCGACATTGAAGATGCTTTTCAAGGGCGTCCCCTGCCAATTTTGGAAATGCCAGAATTGCTGTTACCGCTGAATTTGGGCTTGGCTTCAACAGTACCCGTACCGGGAGTGGTGATTGACGGCGGACGCCAGTCTATGCGGTTGGCTAAATGGCTTCAGGATGCCAAACCTTTTGCTTTGAATTATATTGCTGGAGAACCAGACGGATTGATATTGGAAGCTGGGTTAGTAGATAGGTGGGTTGTGGCTACTTTTGAAGATAGCGAGGTGAAAGCGGCGGCCCAAATTTACCAACAGCGCAAGCAATTAAGTAAAGGATTACATTTTTTGTTAGTGCAGCCCGATGATAGTGGCATGACTTATACAGGCTTTTGGCTGTTGAATTTTGATCGATAAGATGTAATATCAATTCCGGTTGCACGAGGGAAATGATTGTTGACTGTTGACTGCTGACTCGATATTATTATTCCGATGCCACCGGCAACGATATAAATAATATTATTTGTGATGTTGATTGATCGCGCGCCGAAAAATAGTAAAACACCGCCCGAACTCAGTTCTAGGAGATACAGACTCAAACACTAATTTTAAAACCGCTTCTTGAGCTAGCAAGAGATAGTGTAGCAAAGTTATTCTACAACTAAAATCAAGCCGTTTTGGATGCCCTGACACACTCGGTTGATGTGACAGTGGTCTTTTTCGTTAAGACCTTTCTGGGCTAGCATTGCTGACTTCAGCAGCCGTCTGTCAAGGGGGGTAATTTGGCGAAAAGCAAAGATGCGCTCGACGATCGCCTCGATCGAGATTTTGGGGACGTTAGCAGAGCTGAGTGTCATGACCTTAACACGCTAAAAATAAGTAACAGAACTGTGTACCTTTATTTTTAAAGATTTTGTGAAGCTACTTAGTGATTAAGATCACATATATTTGGTGACAAAATAGTGTATGTGGGGTGACTGTTGTCACCAAATCTTCAATTATCTTTACGTCAACTTAACGATGGCCCGATAGAATCACTGTGGTAAAACTCAAGCAGAGGGTAAAAATGGCACAAGCAAAAATCGGAATTATCGGCGGCAGCGGTTTGTATAAAATGGAGGCCCTGAAGGATATTGAAGAGGTGAAAATTGATACACCTTTTGGAGCGCCATCGGATGCCGCAATTGTGGGAACATTGGACGGTACGCCCGTAGCATTTCTGGCTAGACACGGCCGCAACCACACTTTTCTGCCCTCAGAAGTGCCGTATCGCGCAAATATTTATGCAATGAAGAGTTTGGGAGTTGAGTATTTAATCTCAGCGTCGGCGGTTGGTTCCCTGAAAGCAGAGGCGAAACCTTTAGATATGGTAGTGCCGGATCAGTTTATCGATCGTACAAAAAATCGAGTTTCTACCTTTTTTGGAGAAGGAATAGTCGGTCACATCACATTCGGCGATCCGGTTTGCGGCGAATTGGCTAAAGTATTGGCAAGTGCGATCGAATCCTTGAACCTCTCCGACGTTACCCTGCACCGGGGCGGCACTTACGTCTGCATGGAAGGCCCCGCATTTTCCACAAAAGCAGAATCCCACCTTTACCGCAGTTGGGGGGCGACAGTCATCGGGATGACAAATTTGCCGGAAGCAAAATTAGCCAGAGAAGCAGAAATTGCCTACGCAACTTTAGCATTAGTCACCGATTATGACTGCTGGCATGAGGATCACGACAGCGTAACTGTAGAAATGGTAATAGCAAATTTGCACCGCAATGCAGAGAATGCTCAAAAAGTCATTCAAGAAACAGTCCGTAGACTAACAGAAAATCCCCCCGTATCTGATGCACATTCAGCTTTAAAATATGCAATTCTGACTCGGCTGGATCAAGTGCCGGCCGCAACTAAGGAGAAAATGGGTTTGCTATTGCAGAAATATTTGTAAAACGAACCGCGAAGACGCAAAAAGCGCCAAGGAAAAACTGCATCCCTTCTTTCTCTTCCTTCGCGTCCTTAGCGTCTTCGCGGTTCATTTAATCTTACGACCTATTTGTTATCCTATAGTTGACGATTATTTCTGCACCATTAACTTATCAACTGCTTGAATGCCTCATGTTCGCGAATCTTCTCCAAATCAGCTTCACTTTTTGCCAACTCTTTACACACATTGGGATTGAGATTCAGGGCGCGCTTTAAATTTTCAATGGCTAATTCAATTTTACCTTGTAGCGCATAACATCGGGCTTTGTTGTACCAAATTCTGTAAAAATCAGGCCTGATTTTAGCAGCATTGTCGTAGGAATCAATCGCAGCTTCGTATTTTTGCAATTTTGAGAGTGCAACGCCTCGATTGTTCCAAGCGTCAGTATAATCATTTTTAATTTGTAGGGCTTGATTGTAAGAAATTACTGCTTGTTCGTACTCCTGCATTTTGGAAAAAGCAACGCCTCGGTTGTTCCAAGCATCGGCGTAATCGGGTTTGGCTTGAATTGCTTGTTCGTAACAGCCGATCGCCTCCTGGTACTTCTGCAACTCCAACAATACCACGCCTCGATTGTTCCAAGCATCGGGATAATTGGGGCGAATGGTAGTAGCTTGTTCGTAAGAGGCGATCGCCTCTGGATACCGCTGCATTCTTGTGAGCACTACTCCTCGGTTATTCCAAGTATCGGCTAAATCCGGCTGAATTTGCAGGGCCTGATCGTAAGCAGCGATCGCATCTTGATAACGGTTTTCAAAGAAACAAGCATCTCCCTGTTTGGCATAGTCGGCGGCTGTCAATAACTGTTGGTAATTGCCGTAGTTAACCGGAGCAAATTCTTGAATTTGGGCATCGGGGAATAAAAGGTCTGTTTCTGCATCCGCCGCGTGACTTTGGTGTTGAATTTCGCCTAAGATAGTTTCAGCGTCCGAAATTAATAGTTTTAATTGAGAGATTGTATCGTAATGGAGACTTTCTATTTCTTGGCGGGCAATTGTTGTCTGCTTGGACAATTTGCTCAACAGAAACCAAACCCCGACTCCGGCTGCTGCCGGAAACAAAGTTAGGGCAATTACTAGCCCATTCAGCAGTACCGCCGTGCGCCCGAAGGCAATGTCAACTTCTTCTTGAACTCGATCGCGAATTTCTTCTTTAAGTTGCTGCTGTGACAATTCCTGCTGAACTAACATTGCCGCCGTCGGTTCAGATGCAAAAACGGTATTGGCGCAGACTAGAATAGTCAAAAGGGCGATCGGGCTAATACTTTTTCTAAAGATACTTGACAAACGCATTGCCTTAGTGATACGCACCTGAGTTGCGATTTCCATGTGTCAAGAGATGCTGATAACGATGATCCCAGACTAGCCCATTTGTTCACAAACTATTAAATACAGGATATCTGTTGTGCAGTCCCCTCCGATCAAATTGCTGACGCAAGAATTGCTAGACGAAGTTGCCGCTTCCTCCCGCCGCAGTCCCCGCCAGCGACAAAACTACAATTTCCACGATTTGTCTGAAAAAGTGCAGCGGTTTGTCAACGTGCTGCAACCGGGCACTTACGTCCGCCCTCACCAACACCTGCGCCCGCCTGCAATTAACGGTTTTGAGTTTTTTGTGGTGATTCAGGGAGAAGTCGGTATTGTTATTTTGAGCGAAAACGGTCAAATCCTGCAATCCTTGCGAGTCAGCGCGGCCGGCCCGACTCGCGCTGTCGAACTGCCAGAGGGCACTATTCACACGTTAGTAGCTTTGACACAGGATACTGTGATTTTGGAGTTTAAGGAAGGGCCTTACGACGTGGCGGCGGATAAAGACTTTTTGGCAAGTTTTCCTGCTGAGGGAACTGCGGCGGCGCGAGAATTAGTCCTGATTTGGGAAGCGGAATTTAACAGTTGACTAATGGCTGTTAAGTGTTGACTGTTGAGTGTTGACTGTTGAGTGTTGACTGTTGAGTGTTAAAAATCTAAAATCTAAAATCTAAAATCTAAAATCGATTGACTGTTGAGTGTTAAAAATCTAAAATCTAAAATCTAAAATCGATCGGCTGATTACTAATTACTGATGAATCTAATTGTCGTCATTCGATTGTATAAATCCGGGGCGGTGCGAATGATTTTTCTCAGGATCTCATCCGTCACCCAAAAGACGAGGGGAAACGAAAATGTTTTGCTGAATTCGCTGCATAGTAGGTTGGTAGAAACGAGCAATCGATCGATCGCCTCCACTGATTCCAAACCGAGGAGCATTAAAGCTGGAGGCTGTTCCCCGTCTATTTCTGCTGCGATTGTCCTGTAGAGAGTTGTGGCAGATTCGGGCAAAAACAGTTGCCGCGGTTTCACGGGACAATTTACTTGCAGCCGATCAACTATTTGCTGCCGCAAAGCTAGCGAGTTGCAGTTGACTAAAACGAAAGAAAAGTAACCTTGGGAAAGACGGAGCGTCCGAATTAAAGTTGAGAACGACCGCTCGTTATATTTAGCTGAGTCGTACTTAGCTGCATCGTCTTTAGCTGTATTTTCTGAGCTTTGCTCGACAAACATAAATTGCATATTTTTTATCTAGTTTTAGAGATTTTCTAGATTAAATGATGTTTCTAAAGAAAATGTGAAGATCTGATTTTTATTTTTCCTTGAAAAACTTTTGGGTAAGTATACCACGGTTTTAAATTAATATCAATACTCAGATAGAAATAGTCCGATCGACAGATTTGGCTTGAACCACTCAAAAAGCACCTGCGACGGCACAACACAAGTATAGCCACGGCAGAACGAAGAAGCATATTTTGCAATGGTTTCAGCAATTAATAACCTTCTAAATATCTGGCACGATTGCTAAATTAAATGTAATTTAAAATACCAAAAAATCACCTGCAATTCTCAGCCACCGGCAAAGTAAACCAAAAACTTGCCCCAGCACCGGGAGTGCTAATTACCCCAATTTGGCCACCGTGAGCGCCAATAATTTGCCGACAAAGATATAGACCCAAACCCAAACCGACGGAGTGTCGGGATTTATCGCCCCTAACGTAAAGGTCAAAAAGATGTTCGCACTGTTCCGGCAATATTCCCACCCCGTCATCTTCCACGGTACAGTAAATCATCCTACTTCCGGGATTGGTAATGGGGAATTGTGGATTGGTAATCGGTAATTTGTCGATGTTTTGTTTTGCTGTTGTTTGATTTATAGTTAATTTCCCGGCCTTGATTAATTGAGCCGAAACGGTTAAATTTAGTCCGGGCAGATTGTGTTTCAAAGCATTAGCAATTAAATTAGATAACACACGCCACAACTGAGTTTTGTCAGCATTCACGGCTGGCAAATCATGCGGTACCAAATTTTTAAAAGTAGCTTTACCATCATTCATTAAAGGCTCCAAATCGGTTGCAGCCGCTTCAACTATCGCCCTCAAATCAACGGCATCGCAGTGCAAAACCAAACCGCGCAATTCCCCGGCGTGAACTTCCAACAGCGAATTTATCAAGCGCAATTGCTGCTCGCTACCTTGAATCATCCGATCCAAAATAGAACGGGGAATTGCGATCGAATCCCCGGTTTTCGTTTGCCAATTTTTCAGCACCATTAACATTCCCGCCACCGGGTTTCGCAAGTCGTGAGAAAGAGCGTGGATAAACAGCCGTAGCGATTCTTGTGCTTGTTTGCGCTGCGTGATATCCTCAATTAAACCCTCATAATAAAGCACGGCGCCGCTGCTGTCCCGTACCGCCCGCGCCTTCTCGGAAATCCAGACAATACTGCCGTCACAGCGGTAAATTTTAGATTCAAAATCCGATACTGTGCCGCTTTCCTCGATCGATCGCAAAAACTCATTTCTGCGAGCCGGATCGACGTACAACTGCCGCTCAATATCAGTAAACTTTGCCGTCACTTCTTCCGGGGAATCGCAGCCGTAAATCCTCGCCAAAGCTGGATTTGCAGTAATATAACGGCCATCGGGAGTGCTTTGAAAAATCCCCTCATCGGCATTCTCAAAAATGCTGCGGTACTTCGCCTCCGCCACCTCCAACTGCTGGTAAGCAGATTCCAACTCGCGCCTGGTACTAAACTCTTTCCGTTGCAGACATTCGTACCAATAAACCGACAAATCGCAAATCAAACAAAACCAAAACAAATATAAGTATAACCCGGTCAACTTAAAAGGAGTATACTTAGCAAAAGTTAGATTTAAAACCAAATTTATCCCGACGTGGCAGCACAAAACGCCGAGTTGAGAAATCAGGTGGAGGCGCCAGCGGACGGGCATCAGCGTAGCTTGGATCAAAAACGCTAAACTCCAGGTAAAAATTGGTAAGTCCCCGACTTTTGCGACAGCTAGCCCAATCTGTACAACCACCGTCAGCGACCACGAAAAACCCAAAAATAGCAAACCGGGATAGCGCTGTCCGAAGGAGGTTTTTTGCAACACAAAACAGGTCAATAAACCCAATTCTACAGCAGCGCTCGTGTACAAATAAACACTTTCAAACTCCTGGCGAGCGACGAATCTTTCGCCCAGAAAATAGACAGTTATTGTGAAGGCAAAAAAGATGGCAATTCCGACAGCAGGGCGCAGCCGATCTCGGAGGAAGCGATCGCGCCACACCTCGTAAACCGTTAATGCATGAACTGGTTTTGCATTGCCCAAATAGGTCATACCATTTTAGATTTTAGATTTTAGATTTTAGATAGAAAAAGAGGTCTCGTCCGAGTTGACAACAGGTAGGGAAAACCAGAAAGTCGAACCACCGCCGGGAGTGCTTTCGACGCCGATGAAGCCGCCGTGAGCTTTGATAATTTGCTTGGAGAGGTACAATCCCAAACCCAGCCCTGTTAATTGTCGGCTATTAGGGTCTTGAACGTAAAGTTCAAACAGAGATTCCCGCTGTTTGGCACTGATTCCCACTCCATTATCTGTTACAGTACACCGAACCATTTTTACGGTGACACCCGGCAATTTGCTGCCGATATTGCCAATTTGACCCTGATAGCGGGGCATTTTGCAACTGCCGTCGAGGTTAAATTTGGCCAGGGTTTCCTGATTTTTCTGGGTGGTCTCGCCCATCCTAGGACGATCGCCCGCAGCAGGTATCCGGTTAGCGACACAGCGGGCAAGGGGATTATTGGGCGATGTTAAAGCCTGTGAATTTTCTTCATAACTTAGCGCTGTTTCAACTTCAATTACCTCGGCTTTAAAAGTTATATTGACTCCCGGAGGATTGTGTTTAATAGCATTAGTCAACAGATTTTCTAGCACCCGCTGCAAGTGTTGGCGATCGGCATTGACTTGTGGCAAATCCGCCGGAATTTCAAACGTCAAAGTTGCTTGATTTTTGGCCAGCATCGGTTCTAAATCGGCAACAATGGCTGAAGCTAAAGACGGCAAATGCAGCGGTACAGTATTGAGAACAATCCCTTTCACCTCGCTAGCGTGAGCGTCGAGCAGGGTATTAACCATAGTCAACTGGTGTTCGCTGGCCTGAACGATGCGCTGCAAAATCGATCGAGAAACCGGAACATCTTGTAGAGAGTCAGAGGCCGATTTGTTGAGCAAATTTTTCAGCAGTATTAACATTCCCATAACTGGAGTGCGGAGATTGTGAGAAACTGCGTGCAAAAATAGGTCTTTCAGACGGTTGCTTTCTTGCAGTTCGTGCATTTTTTGCTGTAGTTGGCCAGTGCGTTCCTCGACTTGAGATTCCAAGTTGGCATTGAGATCTTTTACCTGCTGCAAAAGTTGGGCTTGCTGTAGAGCGATCGCCACTTGGGTAGCAAGTTTTTCCAACAAATCAATTTCAAATTCCTGCCACTGGCGCGGCCCCGAACACTGGTTGACGGCTAAGATCCCGAACAATTCATCCCCCAGGACGATCGGCACATTTAACGTCGCGCGAATTTGATATTCGCTGTACAATTGGGCAATTGGAACGCTCAGTTGAACGCTAGCAGTATCGGAGATAGATCGGACGCGGTTGTTAGCATAAAAAGTTTTCTGGTTTTCAAGGTGATTCTCGTCAGCGAGTACCCACCCCAAAAGAGAACGGCATTGGGCATCCACAGACTCGGCCACAACCTTACCGTACACGGGGGTAGGAAGATGTACCCCGTCCGCGTCCACAATACCGATGAAAGCGCGGTCTGCCTTGAAAAATTGCCGGACTTCGGCAACAGTAGTAGTGAGAATTTCTTCGAGGTCGAGGGAGTTGCGAATTCGTAGGGCGATTTCTGAGAGCAAGCGATCGCGATCGGAGGATGCCCGCAAAGCGGTTTCCGCGCGATGGCGTTCGGTAACGTCTTGGACTGTGGCGGCGATCGCCCCTAACTGAATGGCCGACTGTTCGCAGACAGTGCGTTCGGAGCCGTCTGGCAGCACAATTCGGTAGTTAATGCAATAGGCTTGGCGCTCAAACATAGCTTGGCGCTGCGATCGCGCCACCAATTCTCGGTCTTCTGGATGTACAGCTTGCAAAAAAACTTCTGGTGTCGGTTTGACAGTTCCAGGAGCAAAACCCAAGAGGCGGTAAAGTTCGTTTGACCACCGCAATTCGATATTGGATATATGATGTTCTGGGGATTCTGGGCAGTTGTCAGTTGCTGTGAGGGCGGCGCAATTTAAATCCCAATTGCCCAACTGAGCGATGCGCTGAGCGTTGGCTAAACTAGCTTCGCGATCGCGCAGCATGGCAGCCGTGCGGCGCACCTCCACCAGCGCTTGCTGGCGTTCTGCTACCGCGGCGGCCAACATCAGAGCCACAAGGGCGATCGTACCGGTAAAAGCTTGTAAAAATAAAACCGCCTGTTTGAGATTATCGCTTTTGGCCAAAAACGGGCCGCCTCCCTGTACTGCTCCCCAAATCGCGATGTAAGAGACGATCGAATAAGCAAAAATCGCTCCTGCCGGTTGAAACCGCAGAGCGGCCCAAACTATCAGAGGAAAAGGCAGATACTCCAGCGGATACAGAGCGATCGCCGCTTGTGTTTTTGAGCAAAAAAACAGCCAGCTAACGCTCAGCAAGAGAGTCAGCCAGAGCGCTATTTCGGAATAATTAATAATTAAAAATAGAAGATTATAGCGGTTTTCCTTTGCCGAAAATATCCTGGGATAATTTGTATATTGTGATTGGTAATTTTCCCAGTTCAAAAATGCTTTTAAACTTGAAATAATCCCAGGTTTTATCTCACATTTTACACCATTATCAAGGACAGGCAAGATGCCTGTTCCACAAGAAAATTCATCTCTTGTGGAACAGGCAAGATGCCTGTTCCTAAACAAGTAATTGAGAATAATGAAACATCTGAGTTTTAGTGGGAATTTAAAACTGTTAACGGCGTGGTTCAAAGTCAGGAGCACAGGCGTCACAATCAAAATTCCCATACCGTCTCCCAGCCACGTAGTCCACCAGTTGCGAGAGAAATTGCTCCACTGAGCCCAACCAAAAATGCACGTACCCAAGTTGCCGAGGATAGAGCCTAGTAAAGTAGACCCGATGACAGCGCCCGCTACTAAAGCCAGAACATCTCGCAGTCGATCGAGTTTAGTAGAAAATCCGCTCCAAGTCAGCAAAGCCTCTCCAGCCAGCGCTTGCAGGGTGACGCTAAAGGCCGATGTGGCAATGACAGGCGACGGTATACCGCCGGTAGAGTTTAACAGCACTGAACCGAGGACAATTCCCGGCCACATCCGTCGCCCTTGCAGTAGCAGTGCCGCTAGAGCAATACCGGCGGGCGGCCACACGGGGGAGGCTTCGGCTTTCACCAGTCCCAGCATCGACGCTGCGAGTTTTCCGGTAACAAAGTAGGCCAGCGCCAGGATGCCGGTGTACAGAAGCGTTCGAGTGCGGCGGTTGAGCAGTTTCATGTTTAGGTGCGATCGAATCCTCCATTCCTAGTTTTTAATTTAGGCGGCCGATCGGCGATCGAGCTTCCTCCTGACGAATCACCTGACTGGGGGAGTGGGAAGTAGGGGAGAGGGGGAGAGAGGGAGAGTGGGAGAGTGGGAGAGTGGGAGCATTTTTCATCTTCCCTCTTCCTTCTTCCTTCTTCCTTCTTCCTTCTTCCTTCTTCCTTCTTCCTTCTATTAAAATCCAAAAGTCCGCTTACCATCCGGCTTAACAGTAAGCCAATTGGTCTTTGCCATTGCCAGTTGTTCGTCAGAAACTGTAGCGTTGGTAAGATTCGCCCCGCACAAATTTGCTCCCCGCAAATTCGCCTTAGTCAAATAAGCCCCCGTCAAGTCAGCACCTCGGAAATCCGCGCCTTCAAAATTGGCAGTGCTGCAATAAGCCTCAGTCAAATTAGCATCTCGCAAATTCGCCTGAATTAACCGGGCGTGACCCAAATTCGCCCCCGACAAATCCGCTGCTTGCAAATTTGCCTTCACCAACCTAGCCTGATAAAAATTACTTCCCGCTAACTGCAATTTTTGCAGTTGCAGACCAGACAGTTCGCAGTCAGCAAAATCGCGCTTGCCTTTAAAATATGCCGCTCGCAAGCTGTTCGTGTCCCACTTAGGAGCAACTTTCGATACCTTTGAGGGTGCTAAATTGCCGCTAGAATGTCCAACCGTTCCGAAAGTTCTGCCTGACTCAGCCAGAGTCCGGGAAACTCTGGGCTGCATCCCCGTGTTCCCAGATTGGCTGAAGGAAGTTCTACCAGCGCGGGTGTGGTTCGATCGTAAATCTTGATTAATTTTGCTCCTCGGCCGTGACCACGAAGAACCCTCGTCATTAAATATTGTCGGTTCTTCAACTGCACGAGAAGAGCCGTTGAATTGAGTTGCCAAGCCATCGACAAGATTTGGGTCTTCAAATTCGCCAGAGAGAGCTCTGAGGACATCTGCTGCCGATTGGAAGCGGTGGCCAACCATCGGCTTCAGCATTTTTTCGAGAATCCGCGCAAAATTTGGGCTTACCTGAACGTGGGGTTGCCAAACAATTTCGCCGGTTACTCCATCAAAATCTAAATCCTTGGGCGACTTTCCTGTCAGCAAGTACAAGCAAGTCATGCCCAATGCGTAGATGTCGCTGGCAAATATCGGCCGCAGCGCCATTTGTTCCGGTGGAGCAAAACTAAATGTGCCGACTGAAAATTTCGTGTTGGCGCTTTGGTCGGCGGGGTCTAATAATATTGTTTGGCTAACTTGGTCTTTTACCGCTCCGAAGTCAATCAGAACTAAGTGCCCGTCTTGAACTCGGCGAATAATATTTGCGGGTTTGATGTCTCGGTGAATTACTCCTTGGCTGTGGATATATTGCACTACTGGCAGAATTTCTAATAGAAAATTTTTAACATCAGATTCGTTGAAACGGCCTGAGTGCTTGACTTCTTGTTTCAAAGTCGAGCCTTTAACATACTCTTGAACTAAGTAAAATTGCTGTTCCGTTTCAAAATAGTCTAGCAGCCTCGGTACCTGCGGGTGGTCCCCCAGTTGGCCGAGGGTTTTTGCCTCTCGCTTAAATAATTCCCGCGCCATTTCTAAAACTCGCGGCGACGAACTACTGGGTCGCAGTTGCTTGACCACGCAACTCGGTTGACCGGGCAATGAAATGTCTTTTGCCAGAAATGTAGCTCCAAAACCTCCTTGTCCTAACGGTTCAATGACTCGGTAGCGAGCGCGCAGCAATAACCGCGCGCCGCAAGTCTGACACTGAAGAATAGAGTCAGCAGGGTTTTGAGGATGGGGACAGCCCGGATTTACGCAGTAGCTCATATGGATTGAGTTTGCCTATGTTGTTCTGATCTTGTCAGCGTCGCTCGACTGCACAAATAGCCTGCTCCTGCTTCTGGTAGACATACTAATCTATCAGTTGTCGGCTGGCCGTGCCTTCGATCGCGAATTGGAATTGCACCTAAGTCTTTTAGGCCGATATCTTTTCCCTATTTTGATTATCTCGCTGCTGTGAGTTTTTTCGGTTGATTATCCTTGAAGATAGTTTAAAGACTTGCTAAAGTTGTGCTTTTTTGTGTAAAGTCTTTCTAAACTTAAGTGCTATTTGCGTTGTTAGATGTATCTAGCATACCTCATTCTCTGAATGAGAATGCTACTCATCCCCCAGTAGCCATCGACCTTTGGGCAGATTCCTATTTTTTGCTGATGTGTACCATAAAACTATTGACAAAATTGAATTAGTATGCTATGAAAAGCTTTCCCGAATAAATTCTGGGACTCAAAAGTCGTAGCCCGTCGGCGCCGACTAATGACTAATAACTACAAAGCAGTGACAACTAACTACTGACTAAATTATGCGTATATCTCTAAAGTGGCTCCGGGAATTGGTGGATGTGGCGATATCGCCGGAAGAATTAGCCGAAACCCTAACAATGGCAGGCTTTGAAGTTGAAGATATCGAAGACCGCCGCCCGTGGGCAAGCGGCGTAGTTTTGGGCAAAATTATCGCCTGCGAACAGCATCCGAATGCAGACAAATTGAGAGTTTGTCAAGTGGATGTCGGCTCTGGTGAAGCTTTGAATATTGTTTGTGGCGCACCCAACGCTAGGGCAGACATTTACGTGCCAGTCGCTGTTGTCGGCACTTATTTATCGACTATTGATTTAAAGATTAAACCTGCTAAATTGCGGGGCGTTCCTTCTGAAGGAATGATTTGCTCTCTGGCAGAATTGGGACTATCTAAAGAGTCAGCAGGCATTCACATTTTTGAGTTAGAAAATCCCGAATTGGGCAGCGATATTCGCCCACTTTTGGGTTTAGATGACGTGATTTTAGACTTGACAGCAACTGCCAACCGTGCTGACGCTTTGAGCATGGTGGGCGTGGCGCGGGAAGTGGCGGCGCTGACTGGGGCGAGTTTGAGAATTCCCGAAGCGAATGGTGTGGCGATTGATGGCAAAGAAACTCCTGGTTTGGCAGTAGAAATATCCGAACCGCAAGGCTGCCCGATTTACATCGGCACGGCAATTGAAGGTGTGAAAATTGCTGCTTCTCCAGCTTGGTTGCAGCAGCGGTTGCAGGCGGCGGGAGTGCGGCCAATTAATAATGTGGTTGACGTAACTAATTACATTTTGCTGGAATGGGGACAACCGCTGCACGCTTTCGATCGCGATCGCCTACAATCTTTCACGGGTACTCAAGATATCAGCATCGGCGTCCGCTTTGCCAAAACAGGCGAATCATTCAAAACTTTGGACGGACAAAACCGCAATTTGCAAGCTCAAAATCTGTTAATTACTGCTAGCGACAAACCTGTTGCCTTAGCTGGGGTAATGGGTGGCGAAGATACGGAAGTTCACGAAGGAACGCAAAATTTAGTCTTGGAAGCCGCGATTTTTGACCAGGCAACGATTCGCCGTTCGGCGCGCGCTCAAGGCCTGCGGAGCGAGGCATCGATCCGCTACGAGCGGGGGGTGAATCAGGCGGCTTTGACGACTGCTTGCAACCGCGCTGTAGCTCTAATTTTGGAGTTGGCTGGAGGCACTGCGACGGTGCAGAAAACGGCGAGTTCGGGCGATGATTTGAGTTTTAGCCGATCGCTCGAATTGCGTTTAGACCGAGTAAATCTGGTTTTAGGGCAGTTGAAAAGAGGACAAACGGGCGGTTCTAAATATCTGGAACCGGAAGAGGTGAAAAATATTCTCACAGCTTTGGGATGCGAAGTTGTTCCAACGGAAAAAGAACGGGTGTTTGGGATAACGGTTCCTCCTTACCGCTACCGCGATTTAGAAAGGGAAATTGACTTAATTGAAGAAGTTGCCAGACTCCACGGTTATGACAATTTCTGCGATACTTTGCCCAGCAAAACGGAACCCGGTTATCTGTCGCCGGAATACGCGGCAATTCGGAATGTGCGATCGGCTTTTCGGGCGGCCGGTTTGACGGAGTTGATGCACTATTCTTTGGTGAAAACTGAGGGAGACAATCAGGTTGTGCTGGCGAATCCGCTGTTTGTGGAGTATTCGGCTTTGCGGACAGAAATGCTGTCGGGTTTGATTGATGCTTTTGGGTACAATTTGGAACAGGGAAATGGGGCGCTAAACGGTTTTGAAGTCGGCCGCATTTTCTGGAAAGATGGGGATGCAATGAAGGAAGCCGATGCAGTGGCGGGGATTATCGGGGGCGATCCGACTGTGTGGAAATGGCAGCAGGGAGGGCGCGATCGACCTTTGAGTTGGTTTGAGGCCAAGGGGGTTTTGGAAAGCGTGTTTCAGGGGTTGGGTTTGTCGGTGGAATATCGACAAGATGATGGTAAACAGGATGTTTATCCTATTAGTGGCGGGCAAGATGCCCGCCCCACAAGACTGCATCCGGGCCGCACCGCTGCGTTATCGTTAAACGGAAAACATTTAGGAGTTTTTGGACAGTTGCACCCGCAATTGCAGCAAGAAAAGGATTTGCCTGAGCAGGTTTACGTGTTTCAATTAGATTTGGCGGTGCTGTTAAGTGAATTAGGGCGATCGAGCATTTCGACTGGCAAGTTTGCGGGTTATTCGAGTTTCCCCGCTTCTGACAGAGACATTGCATTTTTCGCACCAGTTGAAGTTCCGGTTTTTGAGATGCAGAGTGCGATGAAAAAGGCTGCCGGGAGTTTGCTGGATTCCGTGGAACTGTTCGACGAATATCGAGGCGACAACGTACCGGCGGGACAGCGGAGTTTGGCTTTTCGGTTAATTTACCGCGCGGGCGATCGAACACTCAGCGAAACCGATGTCGAACCCGCACAGCAAAAAGTTCGGGATGTTTTAGTAGAGAAATTCGGTGTTAGTTTGAGAAGCTAAAGAGACCGCTACTCACCAATGGAAACCGCCAGGGAATGAATTCCCTGGCTCAAAGCTAAAGTCCTCTCAAGAGGACTAACAAGACTTAAGGATTACAAGGTAAATTTGCCATTTTGAGCAAAGCGAAGAATCTCAAATTCTTGCAATAAAACCGTAGAAACTGCATAATTGCTAACTAATGAACTCTTCAGTCCTATGCAAGAGGACTTCAGCTTTGAGGCGGGGGTTTCAACCCCTGCCGGAATCAATTTTTAACGTTAATTAAATTGACACCAATGGCCGCAACATCTCCCCAACCATTAAAGTAATAAATTTCTCCTCCTATCCAACAAACCTCTCTCTTTCCCCTCTTCCTCTGCGCCCTCTGCGCTCTCTGCGGTTCATTAATCTTATCCTTAAAATTTTCGTTAAATCTTCTTACTCTTATTGTACAATAACTTTTAAACAAATTCATCTAAGGCTCAAAACCGTGACCAAATATGTGATGTGGGGAAGTTACTGCGAAGACGTTCTCGAAAAACGCGCTCCGTTTCGAGACGCTCATTTGGCTGGATTGGCTAAGCAGAAGGAATCGGGTGTGTTAAGTACGATCGGGCCTACGAAAGATTTAACAAAAGTTTTTGCAATTTACGAAGCGGAAGATGAGGCGGCCGTGCGACAATTGGTGGAAGCCGATCCTTATTGGGTAAATGGGGTTTGGACTGAGTACGACGTGAAAGAGTGGATTCAAGCTTTTTGAAGGGGTTAACAGGGTGAACAGCTTAACATTGGGTGACAGCGATTTAGTTCCAGTGGACTATGGCGATTTGCTGGCCAAGATTTTAGAAGTTTTGCAGGGAAACAATCCGTTTAGCGTTTCGGGCGATTCCCGTCGTTTGTTAATAGATATTGATGCGGTAGCAGCTCAAATAGCCACTTCGCAGGTGTTGCCGCCTTTGGGTTTTTGTGAACGTCAAGCACATTCTGCTACAGTCAATTTTCCGGCGGAAGTTGAAACTCGATTTGGCACTCAAGTTAGACAGATTGAAGTTTATTTGCGGGGCCACTTACAATCTATTTTGGGAGAAAGTGTTGCAATTGACAAGTTTGTAGCTAGTTTAACCAGTCCTCTAGAATCTTTTAAAGGAAAGGGAACTCAGTTAGGTCTCAAATACGATTTTGACACGCCATATCACAATTTGCAGAAACAAAAGCTGACTTTGGAACATATCGGTGCTGGGAGTAATTCGCTGCTGAAGTTTCACAAAGTGACTGTTTCTGTCCGCAATGCAGATATTTTTGAACAAGAGTTGAATCAGGGTTTAGAGAATTATATTGAGGAAAAAGCTGATACAGATGATAAGGAAGAACTGAATTCCCTATTTCAGGAAATGCTGGAAGATGAAAATTCTGATTTTTATCGGCTGGTTCGAGTTGTCGATCGCGAAACTTTGGGTCAACTTAAGAAAGAAGCAAAAATCACTTATTTGGAGTATATTTTAGACAATATCGCTCCCGACAAAGCAAATTCTCGCGGCTCCATTTATTTACAAGACTTGATTCGGCGTTTGCGATCGATCGAGGAATACATCAGCAGCGAAAGCGATAAAGTTGATGGACATTACCTGGTTAACTATCAGGGAGTTGAGGTTAATTATCAAGATATGTTTTCGCGATCGGAAGCTTTCGATCGCCTTCCCATTATTCCTATTATAGCAGGTAGTCTCGGAGAAACAACGGATAATTCTGGGGGCGATCGCGAATTTATTTTCGGTTTAAAAATCAAGTTGGGTAACAAAGTTCAATCGCGGGGCGGTCATAGCGTATTGGACTACAATCTCAATTTGTTAGATCCAGAGAGCGAGGAACACCTAGCCGCATTGGAGGAACCAGCCCATCATGAAACTTTCTTTCGCAAGGTATTAAATATAGCATTTTTGTATCACTTTGTCTTTGCTTCTCCTCACAACCCACTAACAGCAAATTATAACCCGGAATCAGAACTTGATTGCAACCCAATTTTAGGATTCGAGCGAGTAGTTCTGCCTGTATTGCAGGGTTCGGATGAGGAAATGAAAAAGAGACTTTTCCGAAACTTTTTTACTCGTTTTAAGGAAGTTAATATCCAGCATAAAATCCAATGTCTCAAGAGTTTATTGCAAGATTTTATCAAGCAAAAAAATATTTTACAGCCCCACACAGAATCGCGAGACATTCTGATTAAAAGAAGTATCCTTGAAAAAATAAATACTACCTTGGACAAAAAGAAATTTTTCAAAGAAGTCGTGCAGCGCAATCCCAAGGAAACGCTTCAGTATATTTCCGTCGGACAGGCGAAGGCTAGCCAAGAAGCTATTTGTCAATTGCCTGTCAAGATTACCATTGAAGATGTCCGCTATTTTCCAACTAATGAATCTCAAAGTTTCAGCATGAAATACCATATCCAAGGTATCAATGCTTTGCCGGTGCTTTGGGTTCCTACAGCCCCTCTCTCTCAAAAAACTTTAGGTGAAAATTTTAAAGAAAAATCAGTCGTTTTCCCCTACGACAATAGACGCTTAGATAGCAAGGGAGGATTGAAATCACAAGCAGCTTTTGTTTACAAGTTTGCTATTTCGATTCTGTCGTATATTTGCCTGAGAATTTTGCTGCAAAAACTCCCCAATAACTTCTTTGTGCCGATTGTGAGACTTCATGAAGGCTACCACGAAAACCCTTCACCTTCGGAAAAGTTTATGGGACATTTTTCTAAAACGTTATGTCACATTTTGAGCGAAAAAAACCGATCCAACTCAAAAGGATTTCGCCTGCGGGGAAGCAATTATCATTTGACTGCTAAAAATGGTTTAAGTTCCCTATATTCAGTATTGCCGAAAAAGTTTCGATTTGACAACGTGCAGCTATCTCCAGAGTTGGATAAGTTAGCGATTATTGTAGTATCCACTAGGGATACCGACGAGAGAAAGGGAAGAGATAGAGTTCAAAGAAAAGCCTGTTTGTTGGGTGAAATCACCGGAATTAAGCGCGATGCAGACAACATTATTCAAGTTGGAATGCTGAAAACTTTCTCAGCAAACTACAGCCTTCAGGAACTTTATACTCAGCCCTCAATTCTTGCAGATATTGTCAGTCAGTTGTACAATCGAGGATATCGAAATTTTGTATATATCTCCCAAGCACCTTATATGAGTACGCTGCATATTACTCAAAATGAGGAAGATGAGAAGTTATTTTTGATGTCAAAAGACATTATCCGAACTTTGAAAGGAGAACACCAGAATATTAAAATTTACCCAATATTTTTTGATAAATACTACGTTTATAGCCCCAAAGATTATAGGGGAGAATCTTTTTACATTCAAGATAAAGCAGAGCTTAACAGCTTATTTGCAGATACCAGCAAGCAAGCGGCTGTGTTTTTCAATTTGTTTAACGGCAGAAGAGTACAGCAACAAGGAGAGAAAAATTTTTACAACGCGGTGATTTCCTATTCGACGCTGTTGAATATTTATGAAGGTATTCTGGACGATCGAGATATTTACCAAGGTTTGATTGATGATGGTGAAATCAAAAATACTTTGCTGCACTATTTGACAATATTTCACTTTTATCGATTTGAAGCTCGCCAGAATATTAGCTTGAAACTAGATCCTTACGATCGCATTATTGGAGACGAATCAGTTGGTGCTTTATCTGAATTCAGTCACGAGGGGGGAAGTGCTACATTTAATTGCTTGGCTTTTTTGAACAAGGTAAGAGAAGTGTTAAATGTCACTGATGGAGGTCAAAAATAATGATAGCAGCAAAATTAGGCTACCTGTTTGAAGTTGGATTTAATATCGGAATTTTGGCTTGTATTCAGCAGAATAAAATAGCTCACAATTTTGGCGAATCCTACCGTCTGGATTTGCAAAATATTAATTTTTCAGAAATTGTAAAGAATCTTACCACCAGAGAATCCAGTTTGGAAGACCAAAAAGTTGAAAAATGGAGTCTGTTTTATATTCAAAAGGGTTTTCTAGGAGGCTTGAACTTTTTCCGGGAGTACCTCGACTCTGTGGGCGGAAAACCACAGCATTTGAAAATTTTGTACTATCAATGCAGTTTTACTCAAACTAACAGCATTGGAACTAATAATAAAGAAGATATAGAAGGCTTGAGAGAAGTTTTACTGCAATTAAAAGCTTTGCAACCTAGCCTGTCAACGGATGATATTGACTTGTACATCAACCGCTACAGGTGGAAAGACGGTGAGTTTTTGCAAGCGGATACGCTTTTGCTAATTAAGAAAGGCAAAAGTCTGAGAATTTTGTGTGTTGATTTATCTGTGTTTGCTCCCCCTGTGGCTGAGGTGGAGCGTTTGAATGAAGTTGAGGTGATGCAGAAGCTGTTGGGGAGGGAAATTAACTATTTGCGATCGAAAAGTGTGTTTTCTAACCTGGGAATCGATACTAGCACTTTAGGCGTTGATTTCTCGGAGGGCTTGACGGACTATTTTAAAGCTTTTAAATATAAGGATAAGGAAAGCAGTAAGTTAATTCAAGCGGGTAGTTACGCTCACAGTTTCTATGGATTTCTCCAAGAAACTGGGATGATTTCTAGTGATGCTGATGTATTGTTTAATATAGTTGGCTACAGCGATCGCAGTGTCAACGCCATTTCCATTCGCAAAGATAAACTTAATTTTCTGTCCACTTGTTCGCAAATATACAAAAATCAAACAACTGAAAAAGATATTGACAAAGCCCGCAGTCGAGTTTTAGATAAGATACAAACCAACGCTGCTGACAGTTTTAAAGAAGGCAGAAACTTTGTCGATTCTATATTAAAAATTGGCAAAAACACTTCAATGGTACCTCATACTGAACGGATAGATGGTTTTGCTAATTCAATAGATATCATATCAGATCAACTGGCAGATGATTTGCAAATTTCTCGCGGATTGCATTTGAGAAATGCTCACGCCCAATTGATTGTGAAAGCGCTTCAATCTGATGAAACTTATATCTTTTTGACGGGAAATCCGGGAATTGGGAAAACAACTGCGATCGCCAATTTCCTAAAAAACCATATTGACGACGGTTTCTTATTCTTTTATGTCAGTCCCCGCAAGCAAGTAAACTTGGATATTATCGAAAAATTCAAAGTTAAACATGAACTGTGCGATAATCGCCTATTCTGTATTAACACAAACTCCGATCTTATTGCAAGTAATGCTGGTCGTCCTACTGTCAAATACGCCTCAAACAACTATCACGAAAATCTGCCGAAAAAAACTGTCAATTTTTTAAAAGACAGTCCCGAAATCAAGAGAAAAGAATACTACCAGCGGCAAATAGAAAGAAAAGGAGAAACTTTACTTCAACCAACTAGAGCAAAAACTAGGGGAGTGCTAGACAGCATTTGCGATGCGATATACACTCTCATCAACTGTGAGATATCTAATAATATTGTCGCCACGGCTTCCATCCAGTCTTTGAAGGTAACAGAAAATGGACATAATACCCTTAAACACTTTGAAAAGATATTTCAAGATGTCTACAGCAAACGAGGCGGAAAAGTCATACCAGCTAAGATGCAGCAAATCTCCCGACGCATCAAACACTTATTCATTATGATAGATGAAATCACCGGAGATGACGGAGGCGTTGAGTTTTTGTCAGGAATCAATCGGATTGTCCACGAGTATGAGTTGGCGGATTCGCCACACGGTTTTAATACTAAAATTATTGTAGCTGATGCTTCGATCGTAGATCGTGATGTTATCAAACAGCATCTGGAAAATACATCGTCTGAACCGGATAAAATCTATTTTAAAAAGTTAGCTGACAATTCGGAAGTTATGCCACCTTTGCAAGTCATTCCATCATTTAAGTTTAATCGGTTGGCCGCAACGGTGATTAATGCTAATTCTTACCCCGCCCGCAGTTTAAAAATCACTTACAAAGTATTTGTAGAAAGTGTTAAATACAATGAAGATGCGTCTTTAAAGGAAGATACTAATTTAGTAAAAGGGGTGCAATCTGAAATAATTCAGGATATAAATCAGCGAGGGGCGCTACCTGGTGTTGAACAAATTATAGTCTATATTCAAAGCAAAAAAAGATTGGCAGAATTGATTGAAAAAATTAAAAAAGAACGAAAATTTAATCAGTTTACCGATTATCTGGAAATTCACGCGAATATCTCGGAAGAGGAGAAAGAAAAAATACAGAAATACAAAAATACAGCTAAAGTAATCTTTATGACTGCATCGGGAAGTCGTGGACTTTCTTTCCCAAAAACTAAGCATATTTTAGTGGATATTCCCCGCTTCCAAATTGAGAAAAATCTGATGGAAGTGATACAGGTGATTTATCGGGGACGCGGGGAAGATGAGTTAGGTAAAACCCTTGATGGTGAAGACAAAGAATTGGTTTTTTACCTATCTGATACCGCAGTTTATTACGCTGATGATGCGGAACTTTCCCTGCAAGAAAGCAAATTGAGTTTGTTGAATTTATTGCTAATTCTGAAGACGGCGGTGATGACGCGAATTTCGGGATACGGTTATTTAGGTAGGGAAAAGTTTTTGATCATTCCCATCGGCGGTAAGTCGGTTTCCGCAGTCGGGGATACTTTTAGCAGCAAAATGGCGGCTCTAATTAAGACATTAAAGAGCGAGAGCCAGCGAGGAAATATGTTGTTTAAGGAGGTTTATACGAGCCTGGAACAGCTTTTGAGTCGCGGGGAGTTTGTTTTGAAAAATTCTGATAAGTCTCGTCAAAAGGGCGATTCCTATCTGGAAATGCGGGAGGATTTTAATCGTAAGTTTTTGGAGAAGTGCAATCCTCTTGATGGTTTGTTGAGCTATGATAATTTAGAAGTCGGTCATGTTTGCGGTAGTTTGTTGATCGTACCTCTAGCCGATCGCACTTTGGTAGAAACATACCAGATGCGGCTTCATCGAGAAATTAAGGAATGTCTAGAGAAGAAGTTGCTGCCCAAAATGTGTCAAATTAGGGATAGCGATTCGTCCCCGGAGAATGTAATATCGGCTATAAGAGGAGGTGCGATCGAGCTTTTGCAATTTCTCAACAGCGATGTGGAGAAAACTCAGTATTTTGAAGAGCAGAGTCAGCAGTTCGATCGCTATTATGCCATACCGCTGTTTGCTTTTGTCAGCGGGGAGGAAATGCAGGAGTATTTTGCTGACAATAAGCTGGAAGAACCGGAAGACAGGCGGTTTCGGGATATTTTGTCGGCTTATGTGCGATCGATCTACCCTGTAGACAGTGTAATGCCGATCGGACACAAGTATCGAGATTTCCCATTTATTGTGTTTAGAAGCTACAGTTTAGAGCAAAGTCGAGAAAAAATTTTTACAGATAAATATCTTTTAAGTTCCAACGAATTGAACGTGCTTAATTTAATTTTGTCGAAGCAGGTAAACTAGACCTCTTGCATTCCCAAGCTTTCAATTCCTTCAATAATCTGCGTTTATATGTGTTTATCTACCTTGCATCTGGGGTTTCTGTATCAATCAAAGACTTATGCAATGCAAGCCTACTGAAACTTGTAGGCTGCGTCAGCTAGCTGTCACCCCGCAGAGAAAATAAAACTCTTCCGGGGCACCATACTTGCTACTTGCTAACTTCAAACGGCGTGTATTTCCCCCCCAAAGCTTCGACGATGGCGCGAGTATTAGCCGACATCATTTTCACATAAGAATCGCCCTCGCTTCCCGCCGCCCCGATCGAATCCGAATAAAGTTGCTGCGCCGCCAATTTCACCCCCGCTTCCTCCGCCACTGTTCTAATCAGTTGCGGGTTAATTGTAGTCTCCGCAAAAATAGCAGGAACTCCCGCAGATTTCACCGATTCTACTAACTTTTGCACCGTTTGAGCACTTGGCTGTTCCTCCGTACTAATCCCGATCAAACTGCCAGCACTTCCCAATCCGTAAGTGCGGCTGTAATATTGAAAAGCATCGTGAGTTGTTACTAATTGGCGCTTATTTTCGGGGATAGTTTTAATCTCTTGTGCAATCCAACTATCCAAGCGTTTTAACTCTTCAGTAAGTTTCACAGCATTCTGCGTAAACTTCTGCTTGTCTTCCGGCGATAGATCGATCAGCGCATCCCGAATTGCTTCTACCATTTGAATTACATTTTCCACATTTCCCCAAACGTGGGGATCGGGTACGGTATTGCCTTGTTTATTCATTAGCAAAGGCTTGACAACTTCGCCCACTGCTAATTTCCGTGCCTTAATTCCGGCGGCATTCATCATTCTAATTAATCCCGGTTCCAAATTGTAACCGTTATACAAAATTAAGTTAGCTTTTTCTAAAGCTTGAGAATCTTTTGGCACCGGTTCGTAAACGTGAGGATCGGTTCCCGGCTGCAAAATTCCTGTTAGCTGAATTTCGCCGCCCGCTACTCGATCGGTCAAATCCTCAATAATTGTGCTAGTAGCAACTACCTTGGGTTTAGCATCTGCCTCTAGAGAGAGGCGATCGCCCTGGGTTGAAGCACAACTAAATAAACCCACAGTCAAAATGCCGCAAGCAATAGTTCTGATGAAAAATGCCTTGGACTTGTCCCATCCAGGGGCGGCGGTTTCAATCCCCGACTCACGGCTAAACTCCCCTTTATCAAGTTGCTTCACAATTGCCCTCGCTTTTAACTGACATTTTGCACCATTCTCAATAAGCCTTTTATGAACGGGCAAGATGCCCGTTCCACAAGAAAATGCACTCTTTGTGGAACAGGCATCTTGCCTGTTATTGAGAATGGTGTCAGATATCAGTTTGAATTCACATCTGACACCATTCTCAATAAGCCTTTTATGAACGGGCAAGATGCCCGTTCCACAAGAAAATATACTCTTTGTGGAACAGGCATCTTGTCTGTTATTGAGAATGGTGTCAGATCTCAGTTTTAACCGACTTAAGATTTTCGCCCCAAAACCTATAGCTTGAGCGGTTTCTAGCTTGTACTGCCGCATTATCTATCTCTCCTGCGTTCCAGATTATTCCTATTTACCGATGATTTCATATTCTTTTCATTTTTACAGTAAACTTAATAAAAAGGAGATAGAGTCACCGCCATGAATACCGCCGCCTTGCCCAACGAGAATCCTTGGTCTAAAATGGTTTGCCACCTCAAAGACAGCGCTACCGACACTGAAATTATCGCTGTTAAGCACTTAGCAGTAAACTACCGCACGGTAGAGGCACTCAGAGATATCAATCTTTCCGTCAAACCGGGAAGGCTGACGGGTATTATTGGCCCCAACGGTGCCGGCAAAAGCACGCTAATCAAAGCAATGTTGGGCTTAATTCCCGCCGATCGCGGCACTGTTACCTGGGGCGAAGAAGCGATCGCCGATCGACTCGAAACAGTAGCTTACGTGCCCCAGCGATCGCAAATTGACTGGAACTATCCCGCCACCGTTTGGGATGTCGTGATGATGGGAAGAGTCAGAAAAGCCGGATGGTTTCGCCGCTTCTCGGCAGCTAGCCGCCGCACCGCTGCCGATGCCTTAGAAAGAGTAGGCATGAGTGCTTACAAAGACAGACCGATCGGACAACTTTCCGGCGGACAGCAACAGCGAGTATTTCTAGCTAGAGCCTTAGCCCAAGAAGCCGCTATTTTTTGCTTTGACGAGCCGTTTGTGGGAGTTGACCAAAAAACTCAAAATATCATTTTCGAGATATTCCACCAGCTAGCAAATGCCGGAAAAATCGTCTTAGTAGTCAACCACGACTTAGGCGAATCAATCACCAATTTTGACGATTTAATTTTGCTAAATACAGAAGTGATTGCCGCTGGTTCCCGCCAAGAAGTGCTAACAAAAGAAAACCTTTACCGCGCCTACGGCGGACAAGTAATGTTCTTTGCCGGACAAGCAGCTTAATTAGCCAGCCCTCATTAATCTAGGATTTACACTCTTGAACCCGGTTTTTTTGATAATCTTGAATTGGGCAACGATAAATCTCGGCTCAAACTCACATCTTGCATCATTCTCAAGAACAGGCTTTCCGGCCTGTTCCACAAAGAGTGAATTTTCTTGTGGAACAGGCCGGAAAGCCTGTTCATAAAAAGCTTATTGAGAATGGGGCAACATCTCGGATCAAACCGGCTTGCTTTAGTTGTTAGTCATTAGTTAACTTTGATTTGATAATTTTATGCTACAAACCTTAATTGAGCCGTTGCAGTACGGATTCATGCAGCGATCGCTCGTAATTGCGATTCTCGTCGGCATCGTCTGCGCGATCGTCGGCAGCTACCTAATGGTACAGCGGCTTGCCTTGCTCGGAGACGCCATCAGCCACTCGGTTTTGCCCGGATTGGCGATCGCATTTATCCTCGGAGCAAACATCTTTGTCGGTGCTTTCATTGCCGGAGTTTTGAGTACAGTCATCATAGCTTGGATCAAAGCTCGATCGACAATCAAAGAAGACGCGGCAATGGGCATCGTCTTTTCGGCATTCTTCGCCCTCGGCATCACCCTAATTACGATCGTCCAAAAAGACAACAAAATCGACCTCAACCACTTTCTTTTCGGCAACATCCTCGGGGTTACGGCTGAAGATGCGATCGACACAGCCGTCATAGTCGCCGTAGTCTTATTAGTTGTAGTATTCTTTTACAAAGAACTGCTATTTTACACGTTCGATCCATTAGGAGCGCAAGCAACAGGTTTGCCAGTAAACCTGCTCAACTTCGGACTGATGGTACTAATCGCCCTCACAATAGTTGCCAGCCTCAAAGCCGTGGGCGTAGTGCTAGTCTTGTCCCTATTAATTACACCTGCAAGTACCGCCTATCTCCTAGTCACTCGCCTGCACCAAGTAATGATTTTAGGCGCAATAATCGGAGTTATTTCCAGCATTAGCGGAATGTATCTCAGCTACTTTTATAACTTACCATCCGGGCCCGCAATAGTTTTAGTTGCATCGGGATTATTTGTGCTATCATTGCTGTTCAGTCCCACTCAAGGAATCCTCACCCAGCCCCGCACACACTCCGGTCAAATTCCTCCAATCTGGCGGGAATTAAAAAACTTAACTAAAGGCCGATAACAATGAAGTTTCTGGTAACACTTCAGCGCCGCCCCTCCAATTTTCAATAACAATCTGCGTTAATCCCCGTGCATCTGCGGTTCAAACAAGCTTCTCCAATTAATCCGCCTAACTGCGAATCGCCGGCAGCATCCCGATGTTGTCAAAATGTTTTTTTTGTGTAAGTGCGAGAAAGCAAAAACGGGAGGCTGTCGCAGCGGGCGATCGCAAATGCGAACTATTGCTCAAAAAAACTGTACAATAACAAAAGTTAAATTTTGACGCAAACAGCTCTACTAAGTTAAAAAAAACATGACAGTCAAAGTAGGAGACACCGCACCCGATTTTACCTTACCATCTCAAACTGGCACATCAGTCAGCCTCAAAGATTTTCGAGGTCAAAAAAACGTCATAGTCTACTTTTATCCCAAAGACGACACACCCGGATGTACGACTCAAGCTTGCGCTTTCCGAGATAGTTACGAAGTCTTCAAAGACGCAGGTGCAGAAGTAATTGGAATTAGCGACGATTCGCAACAATCGCACCAGCAATTTGCCGCCAAATATCAGCTACCATTTACACTACTGAGCGATACTGGCAACAAAGTTCGGCAATTATACGGTGTGCCAGCTACACTGTGGATTATGCCCGGTAGAGTTACTTATGTCATTGACAAAGAAGGCGTTGTCAAGCATATTTTTGACTCAATGTTAGACTTCAAAGCACACGTTGCCGAAGCACTAAAAACTTTAGAAGCCATCAAAAGTTAGATGGATTTGCTTAAATATATTGTTGGTAGTGAGGACGAAAGTCCTCATCCCTCATTGTCTAAAAAACAAGAAAAAACTAAATTCCTGACTCCGAACTAAAGGTTTTTAGTGAGAACGGAAGTTCTCCGACTAGACGTTTTCCCGCACCCAGTTTTTAAAAGCTTGAATAGCGTGGGTTCTACCAGCAACTTGACTCTGCTGAGTGTACTGATTCACCAGTTCGACAATCGGGATATTGGGGAAAGTGGGGCTCACATCAGACTGAATATATTGTTCGGCTTCCAAGACGTTGATTTGTAGCCCTCGCCGTGCGTATCGCCAAAGTTCCGGCACTCCTAGAATTTGATAATTATCCAACTGCGTGCGAGAGGTGAGATCAATTTCTATAGCTAAATCTGGGGGCGGATCAACACTCATATCGAGGCGATTTTTACCGATAACGGCTGCTTGATTTTGAATATAAAAACAGGTATCCGGTTCGACAGCCTGACTCATTCGTTCATTTTTCAAGGTTGTCGAACCCAACGACTCAAATGCTATTTGTCGTGTTTCCAACAAAATTTTTACCATGTCGCCAATAATTTCTTTGGCTTTTTCATGTTCGGGCAGAGGA
Source organism: Microcoleus sp. BR0-C5 (assembly GCF_036705045.1). Lineage (NCBI taxonomy): Bacteria > Bacillati > Cyanobacteriota > Cyanophyceae > Oscillatoriales > Microcoleaceae > Microcoleus > Microcoleus sp. BR0-C5. The sequence continues at coordinate 2,400 of NZ_JAUBTR010000065.1, read as the reverse complement.
ACCATAATTTCTAACCGTCCGTTACTATAGGAAAGTCGGGAAGCACGACGTTCTCCCAATTCCGCCAAAATACTTTCAAATTGTTGCCAGTTAACATCCTCAACCAGTAATTGCTGACCCGGCTGAATCTTCAATTGTCTTAACTCCAATAGCATAATTGTTCATCCATTTTCTCTAGGAAATATCACGCAAGTCGTGACTACGAATCATTATCTTAAAAAACTAAGAAAGGACTAAAGTCCTCACTACGAACTTCATGTTTGTAGTAAGGACTTTAGTCCTTTTTTGCTAACGGCTTGCAGCCATTAACAATTAGCACTCAGCAATTATCTAGCTTTTTGCAACACTCGATTTTTCAGATGTAGCGCTTTCGGCAGTTTTGCCATTTTTGCTATTACCGTTACCGTTGCTGTGCCGGGGTTGGATAACTCCATAGCCACCGTGAGTCTTGCGTTCGTAGAGTACGTTAATTTCGTCTGTTTCCGCATTACGGAACATATAGAAATCGTGATCGATAATCTGCAATTGTTCCAAAGCTTGTTGCACAGTCATTGGAGGCATAGCAAAATACTTAGTCCGTACAACCTCAGCAGGAAGTTCGGGAGTTCGATCGCCAATCAGATCCGCTACTACAGGATGTTCCTCAACTACCGTAACCGTTTTGGCACTACTCTGTATTTTGTTGTCGTGACGTTTTTCCTTGAATTTCCGCAGTTGACGAGCTATCTTGTCGGCAACCAAATCTATGCTGGCATACAGGCTTTCCGTGCTTTCTTCAGCCCGAATCACGCTGCCGTTAGCATAAATTGTCACCTCAGCAGTCTGCTTAGGATTGATCCTGGGGTTACGAGCCACCGATAGATGTATGTCCACTTCTGTCGTCAAAGTTTGAAAATGGCTAACTGCCTTTTCCACCTTTTGATTGACGTACTCGCGAATCGCATCGGTGATTTCTATATTTTTACCCTGGATAACAAGCTTCATAGAGCTCCCTCCCTTCTGTAACTTGGGTATATTTTATACAGTAGCACCATGTATTCGGGAAAACACTTATCTTCCAAATCTTTTATTATATGTTGACAATTCTTGATTTAAGCTGGGCCAATATTCCGTAAAAATACTATTGATTTTTTGCATGGTTTCTCCTCTAATCCATCAACTACTAAATGCACAACCCTGCTTGCTCCTCGATTGGGGACTTGTGCCCTACTCCCAAGCTTGGGAAATCCAGCAAAAACTCGTGCAAGAACGCCGCGACAAGCCAGATTTGCCAGATGTCCTGATTTTGCTGGAACATCCGCCGGTTTACACTTTGGGACTGGGAGCAAAGCTGGAATTTCTGAAATTTGACCCAACTCAAACTGGGTCGGAACTGCACCGAGTTGAGCGGGGCGGCGAGGTGACTTACCACTGTCCGGGCCAATTGGTGGGCTATCCGATTTTAAATTTGCGCCGTCACCAACAAGATTTGCACTGGTATTTGCGGCAGTTGGAGGAAGTGCTGCTGGGGGTGTTGGAAGTTTGCGGGTTGAAGGGTTCGCGGGTTCCCGGTATGACTGGAGTTTGGGTGGATGGGTGCAAGGTAGGTGCGATCGGCATTAAAGTCAGCCGCTGGATTACGATGCACGGTTTTGCTTTAAATGTTTGTCCGGATCTGGCCGGTTTTGGGCAAATTGTACCTTGCGGGATTCCCGATCGACCTGTTGGCAGTTTAGAGCAGTTTATCCCCGGAATTGAGGTCGATCGAGTGCGATCGATCCTTGTTGCTGAGTTTGCTCGCGTTTTTGGGGTGGAAATTGTGCGATCGAATGTGTAGGGTGCGTCGCTGTCAACATTACTAACTATCGCATTCGGTTCTTTAAGTGCGATCGGAATTTTCCTCCTCATACACCATTAAATCTCCCGGTTGGCAGTTTAGTGCTTTGCACAAAGCATCAAGAGTTGTTTCATCAATTCTTGTAAGCCGGCGGCGGGTTTTGATTTTAGAAACAGATGTTGGGTGCATCCCAACTCTAGCCGCCAATTCTTTATTGCTGATATTGCGATCGGCCATCACAACTGCCAATTTCCAACGGATCACTGCGGGTTCTCAACTACTAGCCAGGACTTTGCAAGGTGATGTTAGCATCCTGCAACCTTCACTAACACGTGTGTTGCCGTATAGGCAATATTTTTTGTCGTATCGCTTGAATTGCAGCAGCGAATGAACTATGCTGAGGATGTACCCACGGAAAAGCGATCGCCCCTGGGCCTGGAAAACTTAAGGGCGATCGGATCAAATCTAATCGCTGATTCAGTGGACAAAAGTGGATTATGTGGCATAAGAGACATCCACAAAAAAAATGATCCAATAGCTATGTGGGAAAGCGCGAAAATTTCCACAAACCATTTTTGAAGATT
>NZ_JAUBTR010000064.1:0-39751 GCF_036705045.1 Microcoleus sp. BR0-C5 | reverse complement strand
GTAATCTCTTCAGGCTTGAATTTTTAAATTTTATAACCATCAATTCTATTTAAAGACCTGCGGAATGTGGGATACAAGTAAAGATAGTATCGCCGATCGCGAAAGCGACGTGCTGGTCGTTACACCCCGGTAGTCAGCTTCAAGAAGCTCGCATATTTGACCCGCTGGATTGGGTTCAAAACACTCAAGCGAGAGTAGACCCAGGGCCTCGGCGGGCAAAAATGCGCTCATTCGCTGCTGCCAGTAAGTCTTCTAGGGCTTCGCAGAGCGAATTCAGTCAAAAAAAAATATTTTGGTATCTGTCTTTAGATACATTTTGGATCTTTCTTTAGGTATACTTTGTTAAAAGGAGTTACGGTAGAGCCTGCGTCAGCTACGCTAGGGCAGAGCCTGGTAGCGGCTACTGTTTTTACTTTTAGTAGTGCTTTAAAAACATAAAAGCCAGTGCCAAGCATGAATCATTTAGAACTCGAACAAGAAATTGGGAAGATGGCTAGAGCGATGATGACTCGCAATAGTTTAATTGGTAAGGATTTGATTGCGGATCTCAGAGGGCGGGTGTCTGTTGACAGTTTAGCTGCTTTGATGATTGTCAGTATTGAGCGTTTGATTTGGTATGACTGCGAGTCCGTAATCTGGAGTTTGAGTTATTTGATTCCTGCTGACGTGATGGAAGAAATTCGCCGGATTACTGCGCTGGTTGTTTGCCAGCGCTTGATGGGCAAGGGTTTTCTGCTGGGGAAAGATTTTAGTATTGATGCAACAGGCCAGTTGATGTTGAGTGAGAATGCTAAAACAGCGGTTGTGGTTGCTTGAATTGGGCAACCAGAAGTAGAAGCTATTAGCACTAGGAGATTTGCAGTTAGACTTGGGGCGCCCTAGGACTCTTTGTGTAACTGCAAACCTAATTCAAGATGCGGTAATAGTGGCGTGATTCAGGCTGATTTGAGATTCGCAGCAGCTCTAAAAAACGATGAGTGCGGTTAGCTAAAAGAGCTTTTTACGAGAGAAAAATAGTTAGTATCAACGGCTAATTGTTGAGGTTGTTAGTGGCAGTGTGTACGGGCGATCGCCCTGTATCAAATTTTTCAGATTTTTAGTGGAATTACAGTTTTATTCCAGGTATGATTTCATGTAGAATCATCCCTAAGATAGATACAAAATATTATGAACCTAATTCAAAACTTGGAAGCGGCTTGGTATTACCATCTAGGTTCGCGCCACCTCGAAGCTAACGATGATCATGGTGCTCTGGCGAACTTTAACAGAGCTTTGAAGTTGCAATCAGATCATTATAAGGCTTGGTTCGGCCGAGGTATGGCTCTGGGGAAATTAGAACGGCACTTAGAGGCGCTGAAGAGTTTTGATGAGGCCTTGGCGGTGGAGCCGAATGCGAGCTTTGGCTGGCACAACCGGGCTATTGCTTTAGGAAAGTTGGGGCGCCCTTTGGAGGCTCTCAACAGTTTTGACCGGGCTTTGGAGTTCAGTCCGTGCGCCGCGAGTATTTGGCATAACCGGGGACTGACGCTGATCGATATGGGGCTTTACGAGAAGGCGGTTCGGAGTTTCGATCGCTCTTTAAATTTGTATCCGGAGGCTGCTTGGGCATGGTACAACCGAGGTAATGCCCTGTTGGAACTCAAGCTTTACTATCAGGCGCTCAACAGTTTTGACCGGGCGATCGAGTTTAAGCCTGACGATGCGAAGGCTTGGTACAATCGCGGTATAGCTGCAAACTCTATGGGACTTTACAAACAAGCAGTAGCTAGTTTTAGCCGATCGATCGCTCTACAACCGGGCAGAGCCGATGCTGTGGGCGAACGGAGAGTTGCTTTGGAGAAATTAGTAGGTTTAAATCAGAGAAATGCCAAGTTTACTCCCACATCTGAGCGTCCCTTTGAAGATTATTTGATTTGGTACAACCGGGGTGTGGAATTGGCGCGAAAAGGCTGCTACTCTGAGGCGATTGCTTGCTACGAAACAGTCTTAGAAATAACTCCTGATTTTGCTAATGCTTTTTACAATAAAGCTTGCTGTTATGCGCTACTGGGATTTGCTGATTTAGCCCTTGACAATTTGCAGCGGGCTGTTGAGTTTATCCCTAATTTATACCGAGAGCTAGCTTTAGCTGACCCGGATTTAAGCTGCATTTGGAAACAAGAACGTTTTGAAGCGCTCATCCAAGGTTGATTTTACGCAAAAAACAGCTCGCCCAATTGGCGAGCTGTTTTTTTGGGCAGCGCAAATTCGATCGCCCTCAAGAGTATTTGTACAATCTTTGCTATTGCACAGAAACTCGGATTGAGGACTTGACCGGCCTCTTGGCAACTACGATTACCCGGTAAGTGCCGGACTCGGGGAGTTGAGCAAAAGTTTGACCTTCGCCTTGATCCAGGAGTTCTCCCTTCGGAGATTCGATCGCCAGATCTAGATTTTTGTTGCTAGCTGTCACCCTAATTGTCTGTCCCTGCTGGCCTTGAACGGTGATAGGCTGGATTTGGTAGCCGGACATTTTGAGTTTGACTGTGGCTTGTTTTTCCTTGAATGCTATGGGAATTGCGCGATCGGGCCTATAAGTCCACTTGGCGTTAAAGTCGCGTCCGAGTACGAAGCTGGTGGTTTCACCTTTCGGGGTAACTCGCACGCGATAGATGCCTGACTCTGGCAACTGGCCAATCCACTGATTGTCTGATTTTTCAATAACCCCCATATTTTCACCATTGGGACTGTACAGTTCGGCTGTCAGTTGTCCCGCCCACAGGGAGAGAGTGAGTTCTCGTCCTTTGACGCCTTCAAAAATATAGGTGGTGGGTTGGTTGATGGTTTCTCGGATTTCCGAGGTTGACATTCGCTTGATCGGTTCGAGGTTGGGAACTGATTCAGAGGTAACGGGTTTGTTAAGGGTTTCTGTAATTTCCGAGGCAGCCATCAGCTCGCTCGGTGCAATTTTTGGGGCTACTGGGCTGGCAAATACTGATTTTGCCGCCATCATGAGTAGCATTCCAGTCAGTAAAATTAGTTTTTTCATGTCGCACTTCCGAGGGGGGTAAGGAATTGTATATGGTTACTTGTGTTTGCCTGTTTTCACCGGATTAAATCGGGCGATCGCACAGAGGCTACAGGAGGATATAGGATACACGTAAATATCCCGTACTTGCACAAAACCTGCTGGTAGCAAATTGGCAGTGCGGGAGCTAAGTAGTAGCCTCAGTTTGTCGGGGCATTTCAATGATACTCCCTAGCTATAATATCATCATAGAATCTTACTAATTTAGTCGAAGAAAATTAAAGCTTTTTCCGAGGAGCTTGCTCAAAAAAATGCCCACACCCAAAAAACGCGGTGTCTTGGATTGTGGCTCTGCCTTGCTACTGGAAAACGGCTAGCACCTGCAGGGGGTTACAACCCTAGTGTTACTTCATTGTTGACCGAAAGCATCCAGGATAAAAGCCCCCGGATTCATCCGTCCAGAAATAAAAAACCTGTATCCGATGAAACTTGCCGAACGTATTTATCAGTGGGGTCAATACTTCAATTCTTTAATCTACAATCTAAAATCTAAAATCCAAAATCTAAAATCGATTGACGATCGCCTAATTATCTAGGGCGCTGCGACCTCCACCTTACCATATTTGTAGCGTGTCCAACCCTTTTCTACGTAAGTTTTGATACTGTATCTTTGTAGGGCGGATTGAGTTATTCTGTCTGAGAAAAACGAGTTTATCACTACCAAATCCGCCCTACCACACGAGGTTAATTGGTACTACGAACCTGCCAGGATTTTTAGGTAAGCTTGTACTGTGTTGGATAACCCCATTTCTAGCGATTCCGCTATTAAAGCATGACCAATTGATACTTCTAGTATATCAGGAATCGAGCAAAATTTAGCTAAGTTTTGCAAATTTAAATCATGTCCGGCATTCACCCCTAAACCTGCTGATTGAGCCGCTTTAGCTGCTAAGACATATTGTTGAAAAACAGATTCAACTCTACCTTCGCGAAAAGCAGTTGCGTAGGGTTCCGTGTACAGTTCTACTCTGTCTGCTCCAACTTCTTTTGCTAGCGGCATGAGAGCAGCATCTGCGTCCATAAACAAGCTGACTCTGATACCATTGTCTTTTAATTTTTCAATGATTGGTAAGAGCCGATCGCGATTTTCGGGAATATTCCAACCGCTATCGGATGTTAGCACGTCAGGAGCGTCTGGCACCAAGGTACACTGAGCCGGTTTTACGTCGCAAACTATATCCATAAATGGCGGCTGAAACGGATTTCCTTCGATGTTGAACTCAACGGTTAGCATTTTGGCTAATTCGTAAACATCGGCGGCTTTGATATGCCTTTCGTCGGGGCGGGGATGGACTGTAACGCCGTGAGCTCCAGCAGCAATTACTGTTTTTGCGGCTTCCGTAACGCTGGGGATACCGATGTTTCGAGAGTTTCTGAGGAGGGCGATTCTGTTAATGTTGACGCTGAGTTTTGTCATGGGATGTTAATCTTTAAAGTTGAGATCACATCTTGCATCTTTCTCAAGAACGGGCAAGATGCCCGTTCCACAAAGAGTAGATTTTCCTGTGGAACAGGCCGGAGAGCCTGTTCAAAAAAGGAGTATTGACAATGGTGCAAGATATAAGTTGATAATACTATATTAATCGCTTTCGGGACGAAACTTTGAGCCTAGGGCGGTAGTGTTAGGGCATTGTCAGAGGAAAACTTAGCTTCTGCAAGCGGTAAACTTTCTCCAAAAAAAGCTTCAGCTATCTGCTGTTTTGCTGCCAAATCTTCAAGATTGGCAATGCAGAAAAGCGGTGTGATGCGATCGACTATTTCGGGCGGAAAATCTCGGGTGAAATATTTTAGTTCAAAGTCGTATCTGTGGGGACGGTAAATCATGCCCAACAGTTCGACTAAGGGTAGAAGCGTCCAATTGTGATAGTTGCCGATCGCATCTACTAAATGTCCGCGATAAATCTCTTTCTTTACCAGAGGTTGCAGTAAATCGAAACGGATTTTAATTTCGTTGAATCGGGTTTGCATTTGGGATAAATGCTGGTTTTTATCCAAAAGCGGGGGTACAATTAGATTAACTTTGTCAAAAGCGATCGGCACTTTGCCGTGTCTCTCTATTTCCAGGAAATCGTTGCGGCTGCTGCGCCGGAAAACGGCGAAATCAATTAGCAAGAAGGGCGGGGTTTCTTTCAGCCGCCAGAAGCACTGCGATTGACCGTGCCAAGCGGGTTCGGGAACTCGATATTTGAGTTCTATCTCGCCAATTTCTGCGAGGGTTTGTTCAACAATCTCAAATGTTTCTTCCACGCAGTTATCTTCAACCACAACGGCAATATCGAGGTCTGACCACTCGTCGGTGTATCCGTGGGCTGCGGAACCTCCTTGCCATAAAGCGAGAACAAAATCTAAAGGTTGTAAGGTAGAAACAATCTTTTCGAGAATGATTTGTCTCATGAAATCAAGCTATACTGTTTGTTTTCCCTGGCTTGCACAAGTTTAACAAACGATCGCGGGTTGAGATTGCTCCGCGACAGTTCTCCGAAGAGTTGCTAATGCGTCCGGTTGTGCACGGCGGCCAAAAATTACACGGGAAGCTGCAAGGGAAAGCCACAATCTTTGGGAAAGTGCGATCGCCCTTGAAAGTGAAAATCAGCCTTATATGGTCAGAATCAGAAACTTGCCCGCTGTCCGGTAACATGAGAAAGGATTAATTTTTAACAGCGCGGCATGGCTACTATTTGGGAACTCGACTTTTACAGCCGTCCAATCATAGACGAGCGAGAGAAAAAAAAATGGGAAGTGTTGATCTGCGAAAGCCCGCTGAATGTAGGCGACAAGGCCGAATCTCTGTTTCGCTACTCGCAATTCTGCTCCAGTTCTACCGTGAATTCCCTGTGGCTGGCGGGTGCTATTAAAGATGCGATCGCCGCAGCACCGAAACGACCTGAAAAAATCCGCTTTTTCCGCCGCCAAATGGCGAACATGATTACCAAAGCCTGCGAGGACTTGGACATTCCAGCCGCCTGCAGCCGCCGCACCCTTGCCCTTAGCCTGTGGCTGGAAGAACGGATGCAAGACGTTTATCCCGCCGAAGCGGGCTATCAACCGGTTGTGAACCCGAGCGTTCAATTTATACCCGAAACGCCAGTTGCGCTGCCGGATGCTTTAATGGGCGAAAAATGGACGTTTGTGAGTTTGCCGATCGCAGCTTTTGACGAAATGTCCGAGTGGGATATCGGATTTGGCGAAGCTTTCGGACTGCCGATGACACGCCTCGCCCCAGAAACGCAAATTCCGGGACTCATTATCTACTCGTCGAGAGCAACAGCCCTGGCAGGTTGGATGTCGGGTTTGGAGTTGGCTTTTCTGAAATTTGAGAGCGGCCCACCCGCTAGGCTGGTATTAGATACGGGAGCTAATGATCGCTGGATTTTAGCTAATCTCAGAGACGCAGCAACTGAGAAAGAAGCGAAAGGATTTGAAGCTGCTAAAAAGCAAGCAAAAAAAGTACATTTCTTAGCAATTCAGTCGAATTCCGAATCGGAATCTTTTGCAGGATTTTGGCTGCTGCACGAACTAAGTATTTAGTCATTAGTCATTAGTCATTAGTCATCAGTCAGTTGTTAGTTGTTAGTAGTCAGTTGTTAGTTGTTAGTAGTCAGTTGTTAGTAGCAGTTAATAATCTACCGTTATTTAGTCTAGCGTTAACAGCTAGATTGACCAATAACGAATAACTCATATAGCGGTTCTCAAATAATTGAGGTATGCTTTTCAGTCCAAGACCCGCGAGGCCTATGCTCTACGAACATCTCATGTTACTGAGAAAGGCTATAACTAATAACTACTGACTAATGCCAACTGCCAACTGCCAACTGACAACTGCCAACTGCCAACTGCCAACTGCCAACTGCCAACTGCCAACTGCCAACTGACTAATTACCAACCACCGACAACAATGACCAATCAGCAATCAGCAGAACAACTGTTAGAACTAGCCACCAAAGCAGGTGCAGAAGCTGCTGAGGTGTTGGAATCGCAATCGCTCTCGCGGCCGGTCTTTTTTGAAGCAAACCGCCTCAAACAGCTAGAAACCGCCCAAGCAGAAGGCATTGCACTGCGGCTGTGGCGGGATGGGCGGCCGGGTTTGGCGGTGGCTTACGGGCCTGTGGAACTGCAAATTTTGGTGGACAGGGCGATCGCACTTTCGCAACTTAACGAACCGGAAACCATCGAACTTGGCACCGGTGAGAAAGTTGTTTATCCCGATCGCGGAGTGTCGGTGCCGGCCGAACAGCTAGTAAACTGGGGCAAAGAGGCGATCGCGATCGTCCGCGAAGCCTATCCAGAAAGCCTCTGCACCGCCGAACTCGACTGCGAAATCGAGAGCACCCGCTTGCTGAACACCAGAGGCTTGGATTCGAGTCACACCGACACCACCCTCAGCGGTTACTTATCAGCAGAATTAGTGCGGGGCGAAGATTTCCTCAACATTTGGGAAGGCGAAACCGAACGCGGCACCCTCGACTTAAACACCAGCGCCAAGCGGGTTTTGCAGCGTTTAGAATGGGCGAAAGACAATGTAGCCCCCCCCACGGGCCGCGTGCCGGTGCTATTTACAGCCAAAGCCGCCGATTTGCTGTGGGGGACTGTCTGTGCGGCGTTGAACGGCAAACAGGTACTCGAAGGCGCTTCACCTTGGAACGATCGATTAGGCCAACAAGTGACATCGCCGCTTGTCACCCTCTCGCAGCAGCCGGATATCGGGCCCTATAGCTGTCCTTTTGACGACGAAGGCACTCCCACTCGGGCGATCGTCTTTATCAACAGCGGAGTGTTGCAGCTATTTTATACCGATCGCACCACCGGTCGAGCCTTGGGCAGTGGCACCACCGGCAACGGATTTCGCCCTGGTTTGGGCAGCTATCCCACGCCGAGTTTGTTCAATATTTTGATTAAGCCAGGTTCGCTTTCGCTAATCGATTTAATCGCTAAATTAGACGACGGAATTGTAGTAGATCAAATGCTTGGCGGCAGTGCTGGAATTTCCGGCGATTTTTCAATTAATGTCGATCTCGGCTACCGAGTCAAAAAAGGTCAAATAGTCGGCCGAATCAAAGACACAATGGTAGCTGGCAATGTCTACAACGTCCTCAAACAATTGGTAGAATTGGGAGGAGACTCCGAGTGGAACGGTTCTTGCCAAACACCGTCTCTAATTGTAGAAGGATTGTCCGTCATCGGCAAGAATTAAAGTTAGTTGGTAGTTGACAGTTGGCAGTTGTTAGTAGTCAGTTGGAAGTTGGCAGTTGTTAGTAGTCAGTTGTCATCAATCATCAATCATCAATCAACAGTCAACAGTCAACAGTCAACAGTCAACAGTCAACAATTCCCACTTCCCATACATAATATGCGTATTTGTTTTATCGGCGATTCTTTTGTAAACGGTACTTGCGATCCCAAATGTCTCGGTTGGACAGGACGGATTTGCGCGGCCGCTTGCGGACAAGGACACGATATTACCTACTACAATTTAGGAATAAGGGGAGAAACCAGTGCCGATATAGAAACTCGTTGGTTCAACGAAGTTTCTCGCCGCTTACCTCACTACGGCGATGGCAGAATAGTATTTTCCTTTGGCGTCAACGACACTTACCGAGAAAACGAAAAAAATCGCATAGAAGTTGAAAAATCAATTGAAAATGCTCGCTGTATTCTCACGTCAGCCCAAGAAATATTTCCAGTATTAATGGTAGGGCCACCGCCAGTTATCGATGCCGATCGCACAAGGCGGATTGCCAACTTATCTGAACAGTTTTCCCAAGTTTGCAACGAGTTAAATGTGCCTTATTTAGATGTTTGCACCCCGCTGCAAAACTCGGAAATTTGGCATAAAGAACTTACGGAAAATGACGTTTCCCATCCCCGCGCCGCCGGTTACGCTGAATTGGCGAAAATAGTTCACAATTGGGACGGTTGGAAAGCGTGGTTTAAAAATATCAATATATCAGATCAAGAGACAGTAACGCTGTTCCGAGCCGTCGGCAAAAAAGAAATGGAACTGATTAAAGAAAGCGATTTTCTGGCATTTCCGCCACGCTTATCCTTTCAGCCTACTTTTTATCCCGTACTTCACAAAGCCTATGCCATACAAATCGCGAGAGATTGGAATACAAGAGATGCAGCATCGGGATATTTCGGCTATGTCACGCGCTTTCGGGTGGCGACAGAATTCTTAAAAAAATATCCAGTTCAAAATGTGGGCAGTTCGATTCACCAAGAATATTGGATTCCGGCCGAAGAATTGGCTCAATTCAATCAAAATATTGTCGGAAAAATTGAAATTTTTGCGGAATATCAACCCTAAACTCGGAGCTAACTATGCTTGAATTTAATCAATTTTCAGTAGTGAGTTTTGACTGCTACGGCACTCTGAGAGATGGGGAAAGGGGAATACTGCTAGCCTTGAGACAATTGCTGTCAAGTCACGAGATAGATTTGGGTAAATCGCAGACACGAAAAAACAGGATTTTGCGCGACACGGCCGGCCAGGGGCCAGCCTGATTTAGAAGTGCCGGATTTAAAAACACTGGTGGAGGCTATAAAGTAAAAAAAATCGCAGATTGATATCAAATCCGGTAGCATCGGAATTACAGCAGATTTTAGGTAAGTATCGAAGGATTTTTCGCTAAAGTGCGATCGAGCAGACAATTCTCAGGTCATCTACGCTATTTATGCCGTACATAACTATCCCTAAACAATTTAGGGAACCTTCCAGGGTCATCAAATCTCAACTGTTTTTACGGCCGAAACGCCTCGCTATTTTTGAAGCTTGTCTGATCGGCTTGGTGGCAGGACTGGCAGGCGTTTTGCTAAAGTCAGGAGTCGGATGGCTCGGCAGTTGGCGAGTTGCTACCTCGACAGTAATTCCAGCTTGGATATTACTGCCCGCCGTCGGTTTATTGGGCGGGTTGCTGACAGGTTTCTTGGTTGAGCGTTTTGCTCCCGAAACTGCCGGGAGCGGCATTCCTCACGTCAAAGCTGCTCTCGGCGGAGTCAATCTTTCCTTAGATTTGCGAGTAGCTGTCGCCAAACTTCTGACGACTATTTTAGCAGTTGGTTCCGGTTTAACTTTAGGCAGGCAAGGCCCGACTGTGCAAATAGGAGCATCTTTGGCTGGCTGGATAGGTCACTTGATGCCAACTTCTCCAGACTACCGCCGACAATTGATTGCTTGCGGTGCTGCTGCGGGATTGGCTGCTGGTTTCAATGCCCCGATTGCAGGAGTTTTGTTTGTAGTTGAAGAACTGCTGCACGACGTTTCGGGATTGACTTTAGGGACTGCAATTATTGCTTCATTTATCGGTGCAGTTGTCTCGCAGCTTTTGGGCGGCGATAGTTTAAATTTGAACCTTCGCGAGTACCAAACCAGTTTTGATGCTCAGGAAATTCCGTTTTATATACTGTTAGGAGTTTTAGCGGGATTGCTGGGAGCTTTGTTCACCAAAGGGATTATTGCTAGCTTGCAATTTAACAGGCGATCTCTCAAATTAGCTTTGCCTGTGCGAATGGCTCTAGCTGGTCTAATCTGCGGTTCAGTAATAGCTTTTCTTCCAGCAACTTTCCGCGATAATACGGGTTTACGGGAGTTTATGCTGACGGGCGAAGCAAGCGGGATAACAAGTTTAATTGCTTTTGTAGCTCACTTTTTTCTGACAATTATTTCCGCTGCTTCTGGAGCTCCGGGAGGATTGTTTTCTCCTGCCCTAGTTCTCGGTTCTGCACTCGGTCACATGGTGGGCATTGTGCAGGCAGATTCCCTGGGTGTCGGTTTGCCTGTAACTTACGCTTTGGCGGGAATGGGAGCGTTTTTTTGCGCGGTTTCTAGGGCGCCGATTACTGCGGTAGTGATTGTGTTTGAAATTACGGCGGATTTCAAATTAGTGCTGCCTTTGATGATCTGTTCTGTAGTTGCTTATTTGGTCGCGGAAAAGGTGGACAGTGGCTCTTTGTACGATCGCCTTTTGGAGTTTAACGGCATTCAACTGACAAAGGCAAAAGCTGCGAGCAATACTTTGAGCGACTTGCACGCAGATGACGTGATGCAGCGCCGAGTTGAAACTCTTTCGAGTCTGCTGACTTTCGATGAAGTGATGCAGGCATTTTCGCGATCGCACCACCGAGGATTTCCAGTAGTTGAAGATGGCAAATTAGTGGGAATTGTCAGTCAAACCGATTTGGCAAATGCCAGCGGGCGCAATTTGTCCGGCAACTCCCTGCTTAAAGAATTTATGACTGTACAGCCGATCGCAGTCAGAGCAAGGGATACTTTAAGCGAGGTATTGTACAGGCTCAACAACTACAATATCAGCCGCTTGCCAGTCATAGAAGGTCGGCGTTTGGTGGGGATTATTACCCGCAGCGACATTATCCGAGTTGAATCCGATCGCCTCAGCGGAGAAACCACCCAGGGCCCGCATCCAGAACCTTCATATATTGTCTATCAAACCAGGGCTCCGCAAGTCGGAAACGGCCGCTTATTAGTGCCGCTTTCCAATCCCCAAACAGCACCCGCTTTGCTGCGGCTGGCGGCGGCCATTGCGCGCGATCGTAATTACGAATTAGAATGCCTGCAAATCATCATAGTACCGCGCAACAGTTCCCCCTCAGAAAGCGCAGTGCGGACAACCAAAAGCCGCCGCCTGCTACAACAAGCCGAGCGAATAATTCGCAATTGGAACTTGCCGATACACACCCAAATACGGGTAGCTCACGACGTGCCTAACGCGATTTTGGAGACAATAAAGGAGCGACATATCGATTCAATTTTGATGGGCTGGCAAGGCGAATTTTCCACAAAAGGACGCATTTTTGGCGATGTGGTGGATACCGTAATTCGGCAAGCAGGCTGCGAGGTTATTTTGGTGAAGTGGAGCGAAAAACTATTAGCAACACGCAAGAAAAATGAGTTTTCTGCAACTTTTAGCGGGCGAAAATATACGTCTATAGAATGGGAGTTAAATCCCGAAGGAGTTGATGGTGCAGATAATCCCGCATTGGCGAGATCCTCAGATTCATCAGCAACTCCAGAGACGGAACTTTCCCCGCCGAATTCAGACATTCCAGGGCCAGAATTGGGGCTGCACACGCTGATGGGTTTGCACCGCTGGTTGGTGCCTATTCGTGGCAGTTACAAGCAAGCTGCGGCTTTGCGGCTGCTACCTGCTTTGGTGGCTGCTAGTGCTGTACCGGAGATTAAATTGTGTCAGGTTCATCAGCCTTCTGTTGCAGAACCCGATCGCGGAGAATTAAAGCAAGCGGCGGAGTTTATCAAGCGCCGGGTTAGCTGTTCGATAATAGCGACTTCGGTTTGCGCTAAATCGGTTTCTGATGCTTTAATTGATTTGGCTCAGAACGATCAGTGCGATGCGATCGTCCTGGGAGCGAGCCGTGAAGGGCTGCTGAAGCAGGTGATTCACGGGAATATCCCGGAAGCTGTGGCGCGCGGGTGCGACTGTACAGTCATTTTAGTGCGATCGGCCTCTTAGGAATGATAATTAAATAACTTCCACTCTTGAAAGTGGGATGGGCGTCCCGCCCGTCCAAAAAGGACGGGCGGGACGCCCATCCCACAATAACAATTAAAATTGTAAGTTATTTAATTCGCGATCCTTAGCTAACCAGACGGGAATCCCCCTTCTTCCTAACATCTGTTAAATCTGACATCTTGCAGCAATATCAATAAGAGGATTTTTCGTGGGGTCGGGCGGGTTTATAGAACCTATTTGCAAGCTTTAAGGCTGTTGGCGAACCCGCCCCTACGGCTAATTGAGAATGGTGCAAGATATCTGTTAAATGCGTTGGCGAATTTCCTTCTTCTTATGGTAGCCAAAAATCGGGAATGAAAGTTTTAGTCAAAGTGCGAGTAAACTGATTAATCTTTCTCCCGATTTGAATGTGCGGTTCGTCAGCTTCCACGGGAATAATTGCCGCTTTGTTTCCGATTCCGAAACGCGAAATTACCAAATTTGCCGCTTCCAAACCAGTAACATAAGCTTTTTCCTGCGACCAAGAACCGTGGCGGGTCACAACCCAATCGCCGCTCATAAATACATTATCATAACTTGTTACTGCTGGCAACAAATATTGATAGCTGCCAGGG
Organism: Microcoleus sp. BR0-C5; assembly: GCF_036705045.1. Classification (NCBI taxonomy): domain Bacteria; kingdom Bacillati; phylum Cyanobacteriota; class Cyanophyceae; order Oscillatoriales; family Microcoleaceae; genus Microcoleus; species Microcoleus sp. BR0-C5. The sequence continues at coordinate 26,585 of NZ_JAUBTR010000064.1, read as the reverse complement.
GCAAAATGCGTCACTGCCCGCGACAGCCTAATCGCGCTGCTGTCAATTACTTTTGCCTCCCGAAAAGCGGGGATGCAAGTCGCTAAATCCCGCTGAACTAAGGAAACTATTTCCTCGTCTTTCAGGGGAATTAATTGATTTGCGTGATAAAAGTCAGCTTCGACAACTGTTCCCGGTTCGTCTCGAAATTCGTCGTGCAAAGCATTCAAATCAAAAAACGTCCAACCAGTAGTTGAACTAAATCCAAAACAGGCATTAGAAGGCAGGGGGATGTCAATTTTTCTGTCAAACCACAGGCGAACAGCTAACACGTCAACTGCACCCAAATTCATCGCGTCTCGGAACTCTTTGCGATTTTGCAAAGCTGGGCTGCTGCTGATAATTTTTTGCATTCCCGTGACGCCAACTGCAAAAATAACTGCATCTGCCTCGAAGGTTTCTTCGCCGCAAACAACGCCTGTGGCTCGGTTGTTGCTGTCAACTATTAAATCAGTAACTCGCTGCTTTGTCAATACTTTTGCACCGAGTTTTTCCAGGCGATCGACCCACGGGCGAAATATTTTTTCTCCGACTGTTCCGCGACACCAAACTACATCAAAATCCGGTTGGTGTGCTAATATGAAATAATAAAGCATTCCCAAAGCTGCGGCGGCAGAACATTGTTCTCCTGGTGCAAATAAACCTACTAATAACATTGGCTCAAAAGCATCGCGGTACAGTCTTGCAGAAACGCCAAACTGTTTGAATAGTTCGCGGGCGGTGACGAGATCGTACCTGCGCCAAGCTTCGTCGGAATTGTCGAAATCTAGGACGGCGTAAAGTAAGGGCAACGCTGAAAGCCGATCGACTAATGGCAGCCTTTTAAATCTGGTGTAAAGAAAGGTTCCTAACGGTGTAGGAAGGCGCGGTTCGTCCTGAAAAATCGGCGATTCTACTTCCAATCCCGCTGGTGAATACTGACAAGAACGAGTCCAAGGCGTGAAGGGATCTAGCCCTAATTCCTTGACTAAGGAAAAGATATTTTTGTAGGGATACCAGAAGCCATGAATGCCTGCTTCTACGGAACGCCCGCCGGCGGTTTTCCACCCTGCAACTAAGCCACCCGGATAAGGGCCTGCTTCTAACAAAGTTACGTCATAGCCTTCTTGGGCTAGGTGATAGGTAGCGCCTAAACCGGCCCATCCTGCACCGACGACGACTATTTTGGGGGTTGACGATTCTGCTGACATTGCGTACCTCTTGATAATTTATTCATGATGACATAATTCATAAAATGCGGATTTGATATAAAATGTGTGGGATTATGTGCTAAATTTGGCTTGAGTGAATAATGAGTGTCAAAAACCGCCAGCAGACTAACCTGTTGCTGCTCTTATTTCCCGCTACCGCATGGCTGATGGTTTTCTTCATTTTGCCCGTGCTAATTGTACTGTTGTACAGTTTCTTAGAACGCGGTACTTACGGCGGTGTTACTTGGATATTTACTCTCAGCAACTACCAGCGTTTGTTCAGTGGACTTTTCTTAGGAGTAATTGGGCGATCGCTGTGGCTGGCTTTTCTAACAACTGCCGCTTGCTTGTTAGTTGGTTATCCCCTAGCATTCTTCATCGCCACCCGTTCTCCTCGCTGGCGAAATGCTTTGCTTTTGCTGGTAATTATTCCATTTTGGACTAACTTTTTAGTGAGAACCTACGCTTGGATCATACTCCTGCGTAGCGAAGGAGTAGTTAACACAGCCTTGCAAAGCTTGCAAATTATTAGCGAACCGTTAAATTTGCTTTTTACGCCTTTCGCTGTGGCGATCGGTCTTATTTACGGCTATTTACCTTTCATGGTTCTGCCTTTATATTCTAGCATAGAACGCTTCAATTTTTCATTGGTAGAAGCCGCTCAAGATTTAGGGGCAAATGATATTCGTACTTTTTGGCGCGTATTTTTACCATTAACAACTCGCGGTATTGTTGCCGGATCTATTTTAGTTTTTGTTCCAGCAGTCGGCGCTTTCATCACACCGGATATATTAGGTGGTTCTAAAACAGTTATGGTGGGAAATTTGATTCAAAATCAGTTTATGAAAGCTCGCGATTGGCCTTTTGGATCGGCGCTTTCTATGCTGTTGACGGTAATCATATTGATTCCGGTTTTAATTTACTTCCGCGTGTCTGACGAAACCCAATAGTAAGGCGCGAAATGGGCACCTTACTTGGATTTTAGCTAAAGAAATCCACCTACCAACTCAATTTGCTGCAATTGAGACAAGATATCGGCTTCCAAGTCTTTTAGACGTTTAGTTTCAGCGAGTATGTCAATTTCTCGCGATTGTTTTTGAGCGAGCAAACTATCTAACTCGGCTTTGCGAGAATTGATATCAGAATTCACGCGATCGCACACCTGTTCTTCGTAAGTATCAAAACATTTCCTGACTGCTTCATAAATATATTGCGACTGTTCTTCAGCGATTTGTGGCAGATATTTGACAAACTCTGTCTTAGTCGCAGAAATGAACTGTTGGCGAACATACTCTGCTTGCAATGCTACAACACCTGTAACTACCAGAATTCCACCCAAAACTGAAAGAGTTAAAGAGGCAAAAACTACACCGATAATATTTAGCACAAGCGTCACCATGACACAAGCCAAGACACTCTGCCAAAACATATTGAAAGAATGGATACCTCTGTTGAGGTTGTCGGGAATCGAGGAAAACATATCTATTGCCACCTCAGCCCAAGTCGAGTTTTCTTCATGCTTGTAGCTATGCCCGACGGCGTAGAATCGGTAGCCTAACAGCTTCTTATTCATAGCCTCTACTACTCGTTCATATTCAATTCGAGAATCGGCTGCTTTTTCCTCAAGTTCAGAGAAAGCAGAGGCTATCTTCTGTTTGGCAATGAATTCCCAAGCCGCGAGGCGATCGTTCATATATCGCTCGAAAGCTCGTTTGAATGAGGTATAGAACATGGCCCGGTTGTTTTTGTCGAGAAATTGCATGAAATCTAAATCGGGCTGAGTGCTTAAAAAATCCTTTTCAAAGGTGTTCTCTAAATCCAGGATATAGGTACGGAAAGAATCGCCTATTTCCTGGGAAGTTCGCTCGCGAACCGTTCTAATTTCTTGCTGAAATTGATTACCAATTTCCGACAAATTTGCGAAGTCAGACTGAATCGAATCAATTTTCTCTTTCAATTGATCGACAGTTTCATCTAACAAAGGAATGCGGCGGGAGATTGCTGCTTGAAAGCGATTGCAAGCTTGAAGGGCGATCGCTCTTGCTTGTTCCCGTTCAGCAGCAGCTCGTTCCCCAGTCAGAAAATGATTGAGAGCCGCCAGAAACTCGACAAAGCCAGTGCCTTCTAAAGTAGCTTCTGAGTTTTTCAAACGACTACGCAAGGCATTGAGAGCAGAAATCTCAAATACTCGCTGCTGATAAATATCCCGACCCCGATCCTGACAATATTCACTCAGATTAGTCTGGAAAACTCGACGCAGTTTGTCCTCTGCTACTTGCAGTGCCTCCGTGTCTTCTGGATCGACAAGTCCCTCTCGAATTCTATCCCAAGAATTGACTATGAAGAAGATAGTTAAACCTCGGTCTTTCAGGTAATTCTGGAGATAGCGGCGTTCCTCCAATGTGCAAGGTTGAGACGCACTCAACACAAAAAGTATGGCGTGACAGTTATAGATATAGTCGAGAGTAAGCTGGTTTCGCGCTTCCGTATCATTCAGTCCCGGGCTGTCCACAAATTCGATACCTTTGGCTAGCAGCGGTAGCGGATGTTCTACCACCGCATGACTGATATCTGGAAAAGCTAGCTGTTTACCCCGCTCTAGAATTTTTGCTTCTTCTGGATCAATTGTATAGCGCTGCTTAAACTGCTGAAAATCTATTTCCTCTGGTTGTTTGCTATCGTTATAGTAAATCGTCGCTTTCTCAGCAGTACCGTATTTCAACACCGTTAACAAAGCAGTACAGGGAGTGACATCACTGGGAAGTAAATTCTGCCCTAGCAAAGCATTGAGAAATGTACTTTTTCCCCGCTTCATATCCCCTAATACTAAAAACCGAAAGACTCCTTGGCGCAAATTTTTACTTTGCTGGATGAGACGTTCAATCTCTTTAGAGAGTCCTAGTTTTCCAGATGTATTTTCTGCTTGTGATTCAGCTTGGGTGAGATTTTGGGCGATATCCTCCAACAAAGCTGCTATCTCGTTGCGAACTCTGACAAGGCGATCCAAGTTATGGAGCCAACCAGCCGCTTTTTCTTGACTGCTCATGGGTCTTCCCTCGAGTAAGGTCTAATTCGATCTTATCACCTTGACCGATCTAAATTTAGGGTAAGATGCCCAAATGACTAATGACTAATCACTCATGACTAAACTAGACTTGCTCGTGCGGGCGATCGGCAAAAAGTGGCTTTGGGTACAAGCTGCACTAGCATTTGCCTTTCTTTACTTGCCAATTCTCATCTTAATTATTTACTCCTTTAACGCCTCCAGATTCAATGCCGTTTGGCGCGGTTTTACCCTCGATTGGTACCGCAGTTTGTTTAGCAATGCAGGCGCGACGATTGCTACGAGTAGCAGCGCCGGAATCTGGACAGCACTCAACAACAGCTTGCTAATTGCAGCTATTTCGACGGTGTTAGCGACAATTTTTGGTACAATGCTCGCCCTAGCACTCGAACGCTTTCATTTTCCGGGGCGCAAAGCTGTAGAAGCTTTACTGTTTTTGCCGATTATCATGCCCGAAATTACGATCGGCATTTCGCTGCTAGTTTTCTTTACCCTAGTATTTCGGATCGTAGAAAATCTTACAGGAATTCGCCTGAATCTCGGCTTACCTACCGTAATTATAGGTCACATTGTCTTTAATATTTCCTTTGTGACTATTACTGTCAGGGCGCGTTTGGCGGAACTAGATCCCCAATTAGAACAAGCAGCTTTTGACTTAGGCGCTAACGAATGGCGGGCTTTTTGGCGCATCACTCTCCCTCTGATTTGGCCCGCTATTTTTAGCGCGGCACTCCTGGCTTTTACTCTGTCGCTGGACGATTTTGTCGTGACATTTTTTACCACCGGCGTCGGTTCCATGACGCTGCCATTATTTGTTTATGGCATGATAAAATTTGCAGTTACGCCAGCGATTAATGCCATTTCAACTTTGATGTTGTTGGCTTCCTTGTTGCTGGTTGTATCATCGTTAAAAGTTCAGAAAAGTTAAAAAAATTGCTTTCTGTGTCATAATTATTGTCGTCTGCAACTAACACAACCTATGAAACGCCTGCTGACTTTCCTACTTTTGTTTGTGATGAGTGCAACCGTGGCTTTCGGCTGTAGCCCCACAGGTGGCAACCAACAAGTGCTCAGCATTTACAATTATGCCAGTTATATAGCCCCAGAAGCGATCGCCCAATTCGAGAAAGAGAACAATGTTAAAATTCAATACGACACTTTCGAGAACAGCGACGCACTCTATGCCAAACTAAAACAGGGAAACCCCGGTTACGACTTAATATTTCCCGCCGATTACATGGTGAAAATCATGATCGCCGAAAATCTAATTGAGCCGCTGAATTTAAACAATATTCCGAACCAAAAAAACCTAGAACCTAAGTTTATCAATCAAGCTTTTGACCCTGGAAATAAATATTCCCTGCCCTACCAGTGGGGAACCATGGGAATTGGCTACAACGTGAAAACAGTCCAGGGAGAAATTAACAGTTGGGCGGTGATGTTCGACCCAAAATATACCGGAAAAGTCGCGTGGCAAGACGATGCCCGATATACATTAGCAGGAGTTTTAATGTATTTAGGATTTGACCCAAATACAACGAATCCCGAAGAGATTAACAAAGCCCGCGATTTGCTGATTAAAAGTAAAAATATCATTGCAGCTTTTGTCCCCGACACCGGGCAAAATATGCTAGATCAAGGAGAAGTAAATTTGACAATGGAATGGAGCGGTGATATTTTCCAAGTGATGACAGAAAATCCTAATCTCCGTTACGCTATTCCCAAAGAAGGAACAATCATTTTTTCTGACAACATGGCTATTCCCAAAGGTGCGCCCCAGAAAGAGTTAGCAGAGAAATTTATTAACTTTATTTTGCAGCCAGAAGTAGGCGCCCAAATTTCCAATTTTACCCACTTCGGATCTCCCAACAAAGCAGCAATCGATCAAGGTTTAATCGACGCAAAAGATTTGAAGAATCCTCAAATTTACCCGTCGGCTGAGGTGTTTGGCAAAATGAAATTATTGGAGGATGTCGGGAAAGCGACTGCATTGTACGATCGAGCTTGGACGGAAGTTAAAGCAGGAGCCGGAAAGTAAGCTATTCCACATTTAACTCTTGTGGGGCGGGCTAGAAGCCCACACCACAAGAGTTAAATTATTTATTGACAAGCAATTTAAATGCTGATTAGCTTAGATATAATTCGGGCGGGCTAGAAGCCCACCCCACAATAAAGAATTTGATTATTTGTTGACCAGCCATTTAAATGCACAACAACTTAGCGCGAATATAATTCAAACATTTTTATGTATTGAAACTATTGTGGGGTGAGCTTCAAGCCCGCCCATAAAAATTAAATTCAAATGCACAATACCCTCGCAGGATAGATAACAATGCACGCCGTTGAAGTTTTAGAAGTTTCCAAAATATTTAAAAGTGTCCGTAGTCAAGATTTCTTAGCTGTAGACAACATCAACCTGCAAATTTACGATCGAGAATTCTTTTCTTTACTCGGCCCTTCCGGCTGCGGCAAAACTACAACTTTGCGAATGATCGCGGGTTTTGAAATTCCCACAGCGGGCGAAATTTACATTCACGGCCAACCGATGCAAAATCGCCCGCCATTTCACCGCCCAGTAAATACGGTATTTCAAAACTATGCTTTATTTCCGCACATGACACTAGCACAAAATGTCGCTTTTGGGTTGGAAATGGAGAATTTGCCTCAGAAAACAATTCGCGATCGCGTTGCTGAAGCCTTAGCATTAGTACAGTTAACCGAGGTAGGAAAACGCTATCCCCGCCAACTGTCAGGGGGACAGCAGCAGCGAGTAGCATTAGCAAGAGCATTAGTCAAACAGCCGTCTGTTTTGCTGTTGGATGAACCCCTAGGAGCGCTGGATTTAAAATTGCGTAAAGAGATGCAATTAGAATTAAAAAAAATGCAGCAAAAATTGGGAATTACGTTTATTTATGTAACTCACGATCAGGAAGAAGCGCTAACAATGTCGGACAGAATTGCAGTGATGGATGGAGGAAAACTGCAACAAGTCGGCACGCCTGTTGATATTTATGAATATCCTAAAACGCGGTTTGTTGCTGATTTTATTGGCGACAGTAATTTTTTAAGCGGTCGAGTAGTAGAAAAGCAAAACGGTAAAATAATTGTGTTGGTTGACCAGCAGTTGCCCGTGTTAGTGGCGACAGCAGAAGATATGCCCGCTGGGAAAGTTGTCACCCTGGTGTTGCGGCCAGAAAAAGCTGCTATTTATCCGGCTAATTATGACGATGAAAATAGCTGGCCGGGAATAGTAGAAGAGGCTATTTATATTGGCACTGATACGCGCTATACGGTGCGGTTGACTGCTACAAGTTCGATCGCCCTTCGCCGACAAAACTTGCACAGAGATGACTTGCAGCGACACCAAGTCGGCGACAGCGTTCGAGTGGCAGTGCCACCGGAAAGTATCTACATTGTTTGACACTCAAACGGGCTGAAGCCACGAAGATTCTGCAGACAGAGTAAGATTAGGTAGTGTCCGAAGTCTAACTATCGCTACGTTAGTCAAGCACCGTCTAACCACTAAGGTTAAGTCCAAGCGACATGACAATGGAAGACTTATTTGAGATTTTGGAAGATGGAGGAGCAGACTGAAGATGCGATTCCTTCCCGCTAGAAGATAATCTCTTTCTTCCTTCTGCATCCTCCTTTTTCCTTTGCATCCTTGGTGTCTTCGCGGTTCAATAATATAGACAGTATTGGTGCTAAACTCGCGTTTGACTTTGCAAAATTTCCTCCAACAGTCGCTCTTGACTTTTCGCAGGTTCCTTGCAAGTCAAACACTCGCAAACTAACCCCACAACCCCTTCAGGCAAATCAGCCTCAATCTGACAGACAGCAGTCGGATAATACTGCGAAATTAACCCGGAAATCTGGTCGGGTGACGTGCGAATCAGGGTAGAATGCTGATACCAGTCGATCGCCGAAAGTAGACTCGGACAAGCTTGCGGAGCATCTTGTACAATACTGCTGAAAGCTTGCAAACCTTGTTCGGCGCGATCGAGATATTCTAAATTCGGGCCCAACAGCGCGAGGCGAACCAAAGACGCAATCGCAATTCCATTCGCCGCCGGAGTTGCATTGTCTATATAGCTGCGTTCCCGCACCAACAAATCTCCGCTAGCATCCTTAGCAGTATTGTAATATCCTCCCAATTCCACGCTCCACAAAAACTCATCAAACTCTTCTTGTACCTGCACAGCTTTCTCCAACCAAAACTGAGAATTCGGCAAGTGTTTTGCCTCTTCCCCGTTGCCTAAAGTCAAACTCGCTTGATGCAAATCCAACAAAGCTTTCACAAACAAAGCGTAATCTTCCGACTGCGCGGTTACAGCAGATTGTCCGTCATAATTCAAACGCTGAAACCGCCCATCCGTCCACTGATTGTCTAAAATAAAATTAGCAGTTGTCACAGCTAATTCTAGATATTCCCAATTTTCAAAAACAGCCGCAGCGCGGGCTAAACCCGAAATCATTAAGCTATTCCAAGCAGCAATCATTTTTGTGTCAGTAACTGCGGGAATTCTACCCGGCCAACTGTCGTTTTTAGCTTCTTGATTGTTCCGGGCTGGTGGAAAGGTTTTTACAGTATCGGGATTGCCACCGTAACGCACAGCAAAGAGTTTAGCCAAAGCCGTTTCTACCATGTTGCTCAGTTTTCCCGGATGGCGGCGCTGCAATACATTCTTGCCTTCAAAATTGCCGCTGCGGCTAACAGTAAACTGTGCTTGAATTTCTGCCAATTCCTCAGTAGTTAATAGTTGTTCCAGTTCGGCATAAGTCCAGACATAAAATGCTCCTTCTTCCGGTTCAAGTTCTTCAGAAGTGTTAAAGCTATCAGCATCCTGTGCAGCATAAAAATAGCCTGTTGGCGCAATCATTTCTCGCTTCAACCATTCTACTGTCCCCGCGATCGCAGTTTTAAAAGCGGGTTCTTGTATTCCCGCGCTCCACAAATTTGCTAAATACTCAACAATTTGACCGTTGTCGTAGAGCATTTTTTCAAAGTGTGGCACAGTCCAAGTCGCATCAACCGTGTAGCGGTGAAATCCGCCTCCTACGTGGTCGTAAATGCCGCCCAATGCTAAGTCTAATCCGCGCTGAGTACAGACTTGTTTGCTGTCGTATTTTGATTCAAAATTAAATCGCGTTCCCCGCAGTGCTAGCTCAGCATAAGGTATCATGGGAAAACTGGGGCCGGGGTTGTGACCGGCAACAATTCCGGTGTTGATTTCTAAGCCTTTTTGGAAGAGTTCGCGATTTAATTCGGCGGTTACTCCTGACAGCGCTGCCGTCTGTTGGAGGTTGCCTAAAATCTCTGCTTTGAAGGCTTCTACTTTGCCTTTTTCTGTGTCGTAAAAGCGGCGAATTGCTTGCAAGACTTCTAAAAATCCAGGGCGTCCGTAGCGCGGTTCTACGGGGAAATAAGTACCTCCGTAGAAGGGAATTCGCTCGTCGGGAGTGAGAAAAACATTGAGCGGCCAACCGCCTTGACCGGTCATCATTTGCAAGGTTTGCATATAAATGCTGTCAATATCCGGCCGTTCTTCGCGATCGACTTTTATCGGTATAAAATGCGAATTCATGTATTGGGCGATCGCACCATCGGAAAATGCTTCTCCTTCCATCACCGTACACCAGTGGCAGCTAGAGTAGCCAATTGACAGGAAAATCGGTTTATTTTCGCTCCGGGCCGTTTCTAGGGCTTCTTCGCACCAGGGCCACCAGTCGATCGGATTTTCGGCGTGTTTCCGCAGGTAAAGGCTTTGGGATTGAGCAAGACGGTTCACCATAATCAAATATACTTTTACTCGTGCTGGGTAAGCTTGTCAGTCCTCTAGCAGTTTAGCGCGAGATGTTTTGTTGAGTTGTTGCTGATAATTATGTTTTAATATTAAGGCTGATTATCTCGATCTAACATGAGCTTATCATCTCGGAGAACCTTCAATCAACAGCTAGGACTATTTTTGCTGAGTGCTGCTGTTCCTCCTGCTGTTATCAAACTGAGCCAAACTGCATCCTCGGAACAAGCTTTATTAGAAACTAATCTTAACAATTTACTGGCTAAAGCAGACCCAGAAATAGAATTATTGGTTCCGACATTTTTAGGTAATGACAAGCGCCGTTTCTACGGCAGAGGTGTTCCGAAAAGTTTGAAGTTAATCGACAAATTTCAACTCGGCAGCGGCCGGACTTTTCTGGGAAGGCGGTCTGTAGTTTGGAGCGGTGCCGGTTGGACGGGACAGCCGACAATTACCAGAGACGGGGGAAAAACTTATTTAATTATAGGTGCTTATGACCACAATTTGCGAAAAATCGATATTGCTACCAATCAAGAAGTTTGGCGCTATAAATTTGATGATATAATCAAAGGCTCCTCAACGATTTATATCGATGAAAAAGCTAGCGCCGAAAACAGAATTGTAATTTTGCAAGGCAGTCGCAGTGGCGGTGGTGGTAAAAAAGTAGTTCCGAGTTTTAGGGCAATATCTTTTAGAACTGGCAAGGAACTGTGGAAATTGGACATCAGGAGAACCCCCAGCTACAGCCAGGATAATGACAGCAGCGCTTTGGACATCGGCGGTGGCGTTTTGTTCAATGCGGGGGAAAATGCGATCGGCTATTTTCTCGATAGTTCCACAAGCAATGCAAAAATCAAACAAGGCATCAAGCAGCCAAATATCTTGTCGGAAGTACAGCTTTATGCAGCAGCAGATATCAGCAAGCACCGTGGAAACTTGGTAGCGGAGTCATCGCCATCGAGACTCAAAGATAGAATATTTATAGCTGCTGGTTCAGGTCATATTTACGGTATTAGCATTGCAACTAAAAAAATAGTATGGGATTTTTATACTGGTTCAGATTTGGATGGAAGTGCTGTAATTTCTAAATCGGGGAAACTGTTTTGTGCTATTGAAAAACAATACATTCAGGGTAACGGCGGCGTGCTAAAGCTGAATCCAAACAAAGAACCGAATGCCAGTGTCGAATGGTTTTTGCCTACCGGAAATCGCCGACTTTCTAGCTGGGAAGGCGGGATAATTGGCTCGGTGGCGTTGAATGACGAGTACAATTCAGGGGAGTTTCCGGCGCTGTTTGCCACAAATGCGATCGACGGCAATTTGTACATCGGTTCCCAAGATATGATTACAGGTAAAAAAACTTCTGTGCCTTGGCGAAACCAGTCTTACGATACTCCGGTAATAGTATTTAAAAAAGCAATTGGTTCTTCAATTTCGACTCCGATTTTTACCGATGGCAATAAACTGATAAGTGCGGGATACAACGGTGTTTATTTGTTCAATTTGAATTGGGAACGAGCGAAGTCAGGCGATAAAAATGCTTTGAGAAATGCTAAAGGGGAGTTTTACCGTTTGAAAGTAATAGAATCGGGGAGATTTAAGCCGGGCTTATCCTTTGAGGCGACCCCTGTAGTTTGGGACGGAATTGTGAGGATTTGCGCCAGGGATGGCTGGATGTATACTTTGGGTTAGTTATTGGTATTTTGTACCTCTATCCGGAACAGGCAAGATGCCTGTTCCACAATAAGTAGACTCTTTTGTGGGACAGGCAAGATGCCTGTTCTTAAAAGAGTGTTGAAATCCGCCACCTATTCCTACCTGCGGTTTAACTGCGGTTATATGTATGAGAGAAATAATTTCGGAAATTATTGGAAACTCGTTATGGCAACTCATGAAACTCAAATAAGGATCGCGAATTAAATAAATTACAAATTTAATTGTTATTGTGGGATGGGCGTCCCGCCCGTCCAAAAAAGACGGGCGGGACGCCCATCCCACTTTCAAGAGTGGAAGTTATTTAATTCTCATTCGTAAGTCAAGTTTACGCTTCAGAGGATGCTCAAGGTATTTTACAGCTTGCGATCGCCCGATCGCACAATGCTTCCCCTTCCACCACCCTAAACCAGTGGCCGCTAGAGTAGTGAATTGACAGAAAAACAGAAAAATCGGTTTATTTTCCCTCCAGGCCCTTTCTCAGGCTTCATCCCACCAAGTTCACCAGTCGATCGAATTTTCGGCGTGTTTTCGCTTTTGCTGGCTAAGCTTGTCATATTATGTCCGGTCGATTACCCCTAATACGGTAGGGGCTCCCCTCACCAACAATACCTGCCAATAATTGACAATCTCAAAAACCCGCCCCTTGTATCTTAAAAGAGTGAGACCGTAGACGCAGGGCTGTTTCATTCTCTTGTAGGGGCAATCCCACGCCCGGTTGCCCCAATCCCGTGAATGCCCCAATCCCGTGACTGCCCCAATCCCACCAAATGCCTAACAAATCCTGGATGGGTCGGCATTCTTGGCACAACCCGTACAAAAAGCTGGTTTTCCGTAGGGGCAATCCGACCCCTACTCCCCGTGGTTGCCCCGAAACAGCCCTGACGGTAGAGGTGTTCCGAAAACTATGTCGCAGAAAGTCGAGTCGTCCCTTTAGTCTGCCAAAGTTCCGGCGTCACAGATAATAACGAGCACCGAAACCATTGGTCTCTAAATTGAGATGTTGCACCATGATCAACAAGCCTGTTTTGGGCGGCCTCTCCTGCCCAACCCCCACTCCCCACAAGAAAACTCATTTTTGTGGAACGGGCCTCAAAGCCGGTTCTTGGTAATGCTGCAATATATAAGTCTAAATGGCGCTGGTTGCTGAATCCGAAAGCGAGAATCGACGCACCGAATATGAGCCCCGATTTTGTCCAGAGTTGTAGCCCACATTCCGCAGCTTCAACTGTCACTATCGGTTTTTACTTATTTTTACCCAGCAATCAAGCTCTCACTTAAATTTTTATACGTACATTCACGGATAAAAAATTTTTTAACGGCAGAATTTAGAGCTTAAAAAGAGTTTTATCAGTAATTATGCTGGGTGACACCCCAGTCTAGGGAGCTGAGTTATAGCTTTTTAAAAGAGAGAGAAGTCAGGAATAAAATCCGGGTGGCAGCACCCCTATTTTTTGATGCACGCCATAGGAAATAGCGAGCTAGAAGCCCTCAATTTAGGCATTTTGCCTAAATCCAATCAGCTTATTCCCAATCTTCATCGAATCTTTATCAAAACTACTTGCGTTAACTTGTGCTTTGCTTTAGATTGAATATGTGAAGGAAAAAAACCTGCTTCCAGTCAACATAAACATAAAGGTGTCAACCATGAAATTCAACTTAAACTTAGTCAAATCTATTTTAGCTGTTGCCGGTGTCGCCGCTCTTAGTGCAGTCTCCGCAGCACCTGCCTCCGCCATCGGCTTTGCACCTAACTCTTCCTACACCTTTGGCTTTAATAATATCGCTGGTAAGGATACGCCGGGAGATGCCTATAACAGCAACTTCAAATTTGATGTAATTGACAAGGGTACATCAGTTCTTTTTAACATCTTCAACTCTGGAAATGCCGCAGCCCCTAATATGTTTATCCGTCAAGTTTTTTTTGATGATAATAACTATCTGTCTAATCCCGTGACTAACGTTGGTAACGATGTTACCAAAGTAATGTTTAATCGTAACGCTAAGGCCGGGCAGCTACCTCAAGGTGGTAATGGCTTCGTCTCAGACTATGAATTCACAAGCGCGACTGGTAATGGTAATGCATTTGGTATCCAAGGTGGCGAAATGTTGGGATTGCAATTTACTGGAAATTATGGTGACGTACTTACCGCGTTGACTAAGGGTTCCTTAAAATTAGGTTTGCACGTCCAGAGTCTTCCTAAACTTCCTGGTCAGTCCACTAGCGATTCTTACATCAGCAGCACTATCGGCACTAGCAACACTGAAGCTACTCCTGAACCTTTAACAATGCTGGCTGCTGGAGCCGCTGTTGGGTTTGGTACTATGTTCAAAAAGCAACGCGCTCAGGCTCAAAAAGCTGAATAGGCAATCATTTGAACTGGTTTTCGATTCTGGCTTGATGCCAAACTGATTATTGTATGTTCGAGCTAAAAACCTGGTTTCTTGGTGAAACCAGGTTTCTGAGTATCTGATAGCGCGCCACCGTGAAAACCCCAGACTTGGAAGCCTATCTCAAGCGAGCATCTCATATTTGTAAAAACACTTCTTCTGGCTCCTTCCTTCTGACTCCCAACTCCAATTTCTAGCTTGGCTGCTTTCATTGAGATGCTCCCGTCAAATCGCCCCTAAACAGCGCATTTAAGAACTACCGTAAGGCTGTTTCTGAAGAATTTCCGATATATAGCAATCTTTGCAGGAGTCGTAAATTTTTTACCCCACCCCAACCCTGCCCCCAACCCGCTGGGAGTCCGTAAGAAATTCCCCCATGATGCGAGGATTGCTATAAAGACACGCTCGATTCTTGAAAAGCAGATAATCACCATTGAGCATGGCTGGAACTCTAACTCGCTCAGCCGTATTTACTCAAACCTCAGTGTCACACCATGCGCGGTGCTAATTGCGTCTACTCTCAACAAATCCAATCCTCATTAAGGCTACTTATTTTTAATTTTTGTTGATTCACTCCCTTTTTAGTCTTTGCTTACAGGGCTGAGTAAGCAAGTGCTAGGCATCCAACCAATCATTTCGAGTAGCAGTCTTTTCGCTAGCTGTGCTAGTGCTGAGCTATGGGTTGCCTCTGAGTTTCACCATTCATCAAATTCCAGAGTGTCTAAGCTGTTCTACATTTAAACTGTCTGTCAAAAATCAATACAACTCTTGTGGGACGGGCTTCTAGCCTGTCCGGAATTTCCAATTTAAATGCGTAACAGCTTACTAACGTCATCTCAAAGATTTACTGCCCTTAAAATCCTCCGAGTCCTTTCCGTAGTATGGGTTCAAGCTACTAAGTTGTCCACATCCCGTACTATTTTTATGATAAAATCTAAGAATAGTCTAGACTTTTTTTCGTTCGTAGTCTGAAACCCTCGATTTTCCGTGGGTACTTTGATTGCCGAATCGCCGGGAAACCCTGATTCTACGGTTGACCATCAAAAACAGTCCGCAGTATGGCTCTGATCAATCAACTAATAACTAATATCTAAAATGTTCAAGAGAAAAATTTTTTGGCTCATCATTATCGCCACAGCCTTAGTAACTCTGAATATGACACTCCTGTGGAAAGTGGACGATGTTGCTCATTTTTGGATGAGTATAGTTTTTTGGTGCGCTGTGGGTTCCCTGCTTTGGGACAACCAGGATATTCTCAAACAGAGTAATATAAAAAGTGACCTATTATCGATAGTAGCAGGGACGCTATTAATAGCTTTTATTTTATTTCAAAGTGCTGTGGTTTCCACTAAATACGATCCTTTTTTAAGACTGGCACCTTTTTTGTCTGGTTTAGGTTTGAGCCTACTTGCGGTAGGTTTTCAGAATTTAAAACTATATTGGCGTGAATTGGTAATACTATTTTTTCATGGCACCCCCAGTGTCATTACGTTACCTTTAGTGAATTTTGTTACCTCGCTTACTGCTAAGACTGCTTATTATTCTTTATGGTATGTCGGTTTTAATGTAACACGTGAGGGTAATTATGTTGCTTTACCGACAGGAAGGGTGTTGGTAAATGGGGGATGTTCGGGTATAGAGGCAATGAATTACTTATTAGGTTTAGCTGTAGTTTGTTTGGTGATGTTTCCTACTAAACAAAATAAGGCTTTGGTAATAGGTGTCGCTGTCCTTTTTGGTTTTATTATTAATGTTTTTCGAGTGGCAGGAATGGCATTGTTAGTTGCATCTAAGCGCCTAGATTTGTTTAAATATTGGCATGAGGGTGAAGGGTCTTTAGTGGTGGGGATGATTGCGGTGATTTTGTTTGGGATATTTTATCAATTTATGCTGAAACGAGATAGCCAACTTAGTCAAAGTTCGGGAAATTAATTAGTGGCAATTTGGGGAAATATATCGGTTCTTCGATTTCCCCTCCCATAGTCAGGAGTCTCACTCAAGTGTCCGGGTGTTGAAATCCGCCAATGTCACTACCTGTCGTTTAACTGCGTCTATATCTATCATAGAAAGGATGTCAGGAATTATAGGAAACTTGTTATGGCAACCAATGAAAGTCAAATAAGTCAAGTTTACGGTTCAGAGGATGCTCAGGGTATTTTACAGCTTGCGATCGCCCGCCGACAAGATGAAGGGGAATTATCCAGAGTCCAGCTTTTCGAGATTGCGGCGGAATTGGGCATTTCCGAACAGGATATTGTAGCGGCGGAACAGCAATGGTTAGCAACTAGAGGAGAAGTTCAAGAAAAGCTGGTTTTTAACGCTTTCCGTCGTCGCAGATTGCAGAAAAATGTGACCAAGTACGGCATTATCAATACTTTTTTAGTTTTGTTTAATCTAGCAGGTTCGCACGAGCTTTCTTGGTCACTGTTCATTTTACTAACCTGGGGATTAGGATTGTCGCTGAATGCTTGGAATGTTTATCAAACTGAAGGCGAAGATTACGAACAAGCGTTTCAGCGGTGGCGGTTGAAGAAACAAGTCGGAGAGTCTATTGGTACTGCGACGAATAAGTTTATGAAGTGGTTGCAGTCGTGATTTGCTATGGTAAAAAACGCTATCGCCCTTTCTTTTACTTCACACTGGTGAAGTAATTCTGATTTTAACTCGTTACTAGAAAGAGTAATTGTTAAGGTTTTTTCTTGAACCTATCCCAAAGCGCGATCGCCCTTTATTGAGTTACACAATGAAGGACACTGCAATGCCGTGTCCCTACAAATATCCCTCTTTTAGTCCCTCCCGGCAGTCTATCGCATTCTCTGGGCCCGAAAAACCTAACTTTCCTGGGGCAACTTTCCGTTAGCAGCATCTTCTACCACAGGATGAATTAAAGCCGATCGAAAACCTTGCCGAATTTCCGAATTCAAATACCTGCGCTGCAAAACCTGCCATTTTTGCCAAGCTGCGTAGCGATTTTCTGCCAACAAACCAGCCAATTTCGGCAATTCTTTTTTCAGATCGCGATCGACAAAATCTGTCAGAAACTCGCCTAAAACTTCACTGTCTTGAATATCGCCCAAACATTCCTGAATAGCTTTCACATCTTCGACATAAACTTCGTAAGTCTCGCTGTAAAAATCGCCAAACAGATTCATCAAATAGCGAACCCGCTTAGCTTGCTTCCGCAAATCGTGCAGAATAGTTCCCTCGGCTGCTAACTTCTCTTCGACAGCCTCAGCATTCAAATCCTTAGCAATTTTAACTTTGCCATCTTCATATTCTGTACCCAACAGCCAAGCCGGATGGAGAAAAAACTCGCTGACTTGAGGTAACAGTAAATCTGGCAAAACCTCAGCAATTGGCAAATGTTCGATCGCCTGAAACTTCGGTTTTTCCAGCCAATCCTCGATCGACTGCTTCAGCGATTCGTAGCTTTTGTGCTCTAAAATCGCCCTCACCCCTTTCAAAGCCCGGTGTCGCTGTTTGAGCAAATTCGACAAAGCCTTATCCAAAACTTCCTGTTCGTCAGTCGGCAAATTCGGGTAATAGCGATTTTGGAGACTTTCGAGCATCACATCCAAATCCCTGAGAGTTCCCAGAATCCGCCCCACCTTACCAATTTTACGTTCAGAAGCCTCTTTTGGCAAGTCTAAAACCGGAGCAAAACCCGTTACAGCCGATCGCAAACGTCTCAATCCCACGCGCATTTGATGAAGTTCTTCCGCGTCTTTGTCTTTGAGAACTTCAGCCTCGTGCGCTACACTTTTGCGGAAATATTTTTCAATCGCCCCAGATGCAGCGTCTCCGAGAGTTTTAACTTGAGTTTTAACTTTGGCTGATGTTTTTACGTTCATGGCAGGTGTAGATTCCAGATCCCCGATCGACTTTAATTTGGATTTCAAGGCTTTGCTAGTAAAGGGTTTACATCCTAGCACACCACCCCAATTTATGACTGGCTTCCATACATGAATCTTAATATTAGGTGCTTGACAGTTTATACAAAGTCAGCATTTAGCAATCTCAAATCTTCAAATCTTTAAATCTTCAAATCTTCAAATCTTCAATTCTTCAAATCTTCAATTCTTCAATTCTTCAATCCAAAATCTAAAATCTAAAATCTAAAATCTAAAATAAAATGTCCCTCCCTCGCCCTTGAACTCATAAAAATCGGATTTCTGACGCGCTTTCCCTCATAGGTTAAGATCGCTGCAAACCGATGTTTATTCGCCAAAGGGTGAGAGAGGGTGCGATCGGGAGGACAAGTTTTAAATTAAATCAAACCCGCCCAGGCTGCCCGACTTCAAAGAGGCAGTTTAGCCTTTCCAGTCTTTCTCAGATTGCTGGAGCACGTAGGTTGCTACATCGTCGATTTGTTCGGGCTTCAACTTGGCGCCGAAAGCAGGCATAGCATTTTTGCCCTTAGTTACCTGAGTGGTAATAGCTTCCAGAGAATTCATGCCGTACTTCTCAAGAGCAGTCTTTTTCAAGGTTTTCTGGGCCATAACCACGTTGCCGCCACCGATGTGACAAGCAGCACAGTTCGCGCTAAAGACTTTAGCTCCCTTAACAGCATCACCTGCCAAAGCAGGGCGACCAAAGCCGACGGTAAAAATTGCGATCGCTAACAGGGCGATCGATAAGAGTCTTTTCAACGCAGTTCTCCTCTAATGGACACGCAAAGGGTGATTCTTTAGATATTTTACCTGGTGAAATACCTAGCACTGACCTTTTGTACAGTGTAGGCTTCGTGTCTCGTTTGCCGTTGCTCTGTTGGGTATCTCATTACAGAGATTCGTCACTGAAGACGATCGGAGTCTTACACAGCATTTCTGGGCTTTTACACCCTTTATCCCTTCGTAGGGAACCCACGCAGAAGCCCTGTTTCCCAAGGCAAAAACTATTTTCGTACAACAAACTTGGATTGTATTTTATGGTGGGACGTGCCTTACCAACCAGCGGTCTGTTCTTTCCCCCTTTCTCTCGCAGTTGTCCAAGGCCAAGCATATTACTGCTACTGTAGCCTGTTGTTTGCAGTCGAGTGGGTGGGTCGCAACCACTTATATCTTACACGTTTTTTTGCTAGAGAAACAGTAAATTGTCGCTCTTTTTCATAGACCTTGCGAAAGCTTATATCCCGACGCCCAATTGAGTACAATTACAGCGTGGGACTTACGCCAAATTAGTTAAAACAGGCGCGATCGCGCAGTCGTATCGCCTTCTTCCGAGTAATTTACCACTTTTTGGCAGTGGCAGTTCAACTCTCAAAATTCTCCACGCCCCAGCCCGGAGCTTTCTGAGCAGCCCGGATCACAAAAGCCGCTAAATTTTCAATCTCAGCCTGTGGCATCCAGCTTTCCGGCACTTGGCGGCACCAAAAAGTCTCCTCAGTACCGTCATAAGTCATCGGTTCCCTCAGATACGCCACCAGACTATTGATGTTGTTGCGGGGAGGCGTTGCCCCTTTAAGGTCAGCCAAAGACAGAGATATCGTCGGATCGGGCAAATTAGCTCCTCCGACATGACAATTCAGGCAACTTTGCTCAAACAATACCTTGCCCGCAGACAAATCCTGAGCCGAAAACAAGCGAGTATTTCCCTCAGAGTCCAACTCCAGAGCCACAGGTTCGCTGGCTTGTAAATACCTATTCACGTAAGAATCGGCCGCAGCCAAAACAGGTTGAGGAGCCAACAGCACGAGCGGCAAAATAATTAACATCCCCAACAGAAAGCAGACAAAAGCACCACGACGCAGCATGAGGGACTACAACCTTTTGCGATAATCAATGAGCCGGAGGTAAATTTTAGATTTCAGATTTTAGAGCGAAAAACGACCCGCCAGCAATTATTGCCGAACTTCAGCCCTCTCCCAATCCAAAATCCAAAATCTAAAATCTAAAATCTAAAATCGATTAGCGAGCGCCTTTGCCACCAGCCCACTGCTTGGAGACAATTTTTGGCTGCAACAGAATGTGACCGGCAATCGCGTACAAATCGTCATCCGAGAGATTTCTCATCTCAGCGAAAATATCCGCACTCTTCATACTCGGATGCAGTTCCGAAATTTCCTCAAACCCGTCATAAGTGGTGGGATTTTTCATAAAGTCCACCAGCGACTCAATATTATTCCGGGGCGGGCTGGCCAAAGCCAGAGTTTCCGGGCTCAAATTCACGTTCGGGTCAGTTTTTGTCATGCCCGCAGCGTGACATTGAGCGCAAGCCGAATTGAACAGGCGTTTGCCTTGCTGAACTTGTTTGAGGCTCAGCACCACTGGAGCACCCTTGTCATTCAAAGTCACAGTGCGAAGTTCAGGACTCAGTTCTACAGCCATCGCACTGCTGACAAATAACTGAAAGCTCAAGAATACAGCGGTCAGAGCAATGAAATATCTTTTAAGCATGGTTCTCCTTAAAAAAATCCGGCAAATTATTGAACGCTAAGAGATCATACCTGGCAAACAGATTTGTGTTCAAAATTCCCTGATTCTGCAACAACTGGCGAAAGTTTGTGCAGCCATACCTTTAAAGGTAGAGGAATTTTGCGATCTAATCTGCAAGAAGTTTTGAATCGCGCCTTTTTTCGAGAGTGGACATAATTGCCTTAACATCCTCCAAAGCCAAACGGGTTTGAGGGTGCTTGTAGGCAATTTCCAACTCATCGCACAAGCGGATCACTTCTTCAACAGGGACGTTGAAGTCCTCTGCTATTTCTGCGATGGACAGGTCTGCAAAACCCATAATTTTTAGGTCGCTGACAGGTCAAAATTGAGTTGACGGCTATTAACTGAAAGCCGGACAATTGTAGAAAGCGCTGTTAGCTTGTTCTGTTAGTTTGTTCTGAGATTTTGTTCGATCGCAAGCTAACTAACCGCTAACTGCGACTAGGCATTTTTGCCCAGCCTAACTTCAGGGCCAATCAACTTCCGATCAATATCATCCCACTGCTGGGTCGTTATTACCAATAGGAGTTGCGGGCGCGAGGTTCAAAACCCGGTGTCTGCGTGAACGTCTCGTTACCAAACTCAATATTTTTGGTAGAAGCCGGGTTTTGAGCCATTCCTCATACCAATTTAATGTGAAGTTGCACATATCTCGATCCCCCTAAATCCCCCTTAAGAAGGGGGACTTTGAGAAGTTGCACATATCTCGATCCCCCTAAATCCCCCTTAAGAAGGGGGACGAAAGATCGGAATCTTGTCCCCCCCTTATTAAGGGGGGCTAGGGGGGATCGGATTCTATGCAGCCTCCTAAAAAATTGGTATCAGAAATTTTTCGTCTCTCCCCCGGACTCACCAACAGACAATCCTCCGGCGCTGCAGCTTAGGGAGAAAGTTTGAAAGCGTGAGTCTGCGGGGGCAAAGCGTGGCTATCGCTGCCATTGAGGGCGGGAAATTCCGAGTCTGCCAAGAAAGGCTGTGGCTGGTGGAGGCTGATGAGCTGACCAAGAGTTTTCTTTAATTGAGTCCGGGGTACAATCAAGTCTACAAAACCGTGGGCGAAGGAGTATTCGGAAGTTTGATAATTTTCCGGCAGCTTTTCCCGCAGAGTTTGTTCGATTACCCGACCGCCCGTAAAGGCCACAGTAGCTTTTGGCTCTGCAATTATAATGTCTCCCAGCATGGCAAAACTGGCGGTGACGCCGCCGGTGGTCGGGTGGGTCAAAATCGGGATGTAAAGCAGTCTCGCTTCCCGGTGGCGTTCCAGAGCCCCGGAGATTTTAGCCATTTGCATCAAGCTGAGCATTCCTTCTTGCATTCTTGCACCACCGGAAGCGCAGACAATGATTACGGACAAGCGTTCCCGCGTGGCGTGTTCGATGAGGCGAGTCAGCTTTTCTCCGACTACTGAGCCCATGCTGCCGCCGATGAACTGAAATTCCATGACTCCGAGGGCGACTGGCAAATTTTCGAGTTTGCCGATGCCTGTTTCTACGGCGTCTAGGTGGCCTGTTTTTTCTTGAAATTCTCGGAGTCGATCGCTATATTTTTTTCGATCGCGAAATTTCAGGGGATCAGTGGCGTGCAGTCCTTCGTTAATTGGCACCCAGGTATTGGGATCGATCAACTGCTCGATGCGATCGTCACTGTAAACTCTGATATGATGCCCGCATTCCAAGCAAACCATTTGATTTGCTCGCAGGTCTTTGGTATAACTCAGGGCATCGCAAGCTTCGCATTTATTCCAAAGTCCGTCCGCAATTTCTCGTTCCGGCCGTTCTTGGGAGTTCGGTACTGATTTTCGTCGATTTGCAAACCAATCAAATAGAGACATTAAAACTTGGTATTTGTTAACTGTTGACTGTTGACTGTTGACTGTTGACTGTTGACTGTTGACTGTTGACTGTTGACTGTTGGCTGTTGTTATTTGTGAGTTGTTAGCTGCTACCAATAACTAATAACTAATAACTAATAACCAATAACCATAACAACAGACAATAAACAACAGACTTGACTACTGACTATTGTCCTCTTCAACTGGACTGATGAGGAGCCATGCCGTTCGCTGGTGTTGTGGGAGAACTTGCAGGGCTGTAGCACTTCCAGCCCCGAAATAAGATGCTATGCCCAAGTCTACAATCCGGGCCGGGATTTCATGAGCAGCTAGGAGCTGCTGCATTAATTCCGCTTCCCAACGAAAGCTAGTAGTTGTAAGTGTAATCCAAGACACGGAACAATTTTACCAATTTTTGAGACAATATTATGTTCGATCGCGCCTGACTACCTGCAGATCAGAAACTAAAATTCGGGAAAAACAACTGCAAGTAAGTAGATAAGATCGCTTCGCCCCACAGAGCAGTAATTGCTGCACCGAGAGCCAGAAACGGGCCGAAAGGCATGGGTTGACGCCGATCGAGCCAGCCAAGGGCGATCGCCCCGCCACCGGCAAAAGCCCCCGCTAAACAGGCAATAAATCCCGCTAGCAGCAAGTATTTCCACCCCAGCCAAGCTCCCATCAAGGCGGCTAATTTGGTATCTCCGGCGCCCATAGCATTCTGCCCCAGCCCGATCGTCCCGGCGAGTCCGATCGCGTCAAACAGCCACAACCCGACAACTGATCCGGCGATCCCATCGAGTACCAGATAGTGTATCGAGTCGATCAAACTAAATGTCGGCCACAAACCTTTCGCCATTTGGAAAACCAATCCGAGCACCAAACCCGATCGAGTTAAAGAATTAGGCAAAGTCATTGTATCGCAATCAATCAAAGACAAAGCCAACAGCCAGCTAAACAAAGCCCAAAAACCAAGAGTTTGCACTGTTACGCCAAACCGCCAAAAGATTAGCAAAAATAGCAAACCCGTAGCTGCTTCCACCAACGGATAGCGGGCAGAAATCCGACTGCGGCAGTGATTGCAGCGGCCCCGGAGCCACAGCCAACCGAAAACGGGTATATTTTCGTAATTTCTGAGTTGATTTAAACATTTGGGACAGCGAGAAGGAGGGTTGATCACCGACAAACCCGCAGGCAACCGATAGACTACCACATTTAGAAAGCTGCCAATAGCCGATCCGACAATAAAGACGATCGCCATGACAAGGGAATTAAAGATTATTTCCATTAAGTTGACTGTTGACTGTTCACTGTTGACTGTTCACTGTTGACTGTTGACTGTTGTCTGTGGTTATTTATTAATTGTTAGATTGTGTCCGGTCAATTACCAATAAGGTTTGTAGTAGGGACTTTAGTCAAAAGTAAAATTATGAGGACTAAAGTTCTCACTACAAACCTATTTTTTGACACTCGTTCGAGCCAACATAAATATTAGTTGTCAATGCCCCATGCCCCATGCCCCATGCCCAATGCCCCATGCCCCATGCCCCATGCCCCATGCCCAATGACCAATTACCAATTAATACATTTGAGATTCAATTTCCTCAAAAGTAACAAAACGTTCACCGGGCAATAAAATCGGCTGCGAAGCAAAAATTAGCTGACCTCGATCGCTTCCTTGACTGACAACTACACCCGCCGGACGCTGCATCTGCTCGGAATGCACTTTCAGATACATACCATAGGCCGATCGAGCAGCTCGGATCAAATCGGGAGCTAGCAAGCTGTGACTTTCGGAAGTTTCTATAGTGGGTTCGGGGTTGGGCTGGTATGGGGTCACTGGAAACTTATCATAATGGTATTAAGTCGAGTTATTGGTGTTGCCTCTAGATTGATCGAACTTACCCTATTTTTTAAGAATAAACTTAGGTGGAAATTATTAATAGATTAACCTACAATCCTCCCTTGGCTGCGATCGAACTGCGGCTGCGATCGCTCCTTTCCGCCCAACTGTACGCTGCTGCGTGGGTAGATCCGTCCCCCGCAACGCTAATGGGGGTTTTCGATCACCTGCGAACTCTGCGCTACATCCTCCACGACTACGTGCCCAGGCCCGTGTCCGAATCTCCGCCCAATCCGGGCGAGGTGCGCTACCAGTGGCAAACAGGCACCTTGCTGTTCACGGATTTAGCAGGGTTTACCTCGCTGTTGGAAGCGAACGCGACCCAGGGGCGCAAGGGAGCTGAAAGCCTGCTGGGCGTGATTAACGACTATTTTGCCTCGATGATTGAAATTGTCAGCAAATCGGGCGGGGATTTGCTGGAGTTTACCGGAGATGCGATGCTGGTGCAGTTTCCGTCAGGGGTTTACCAAGAGGATACAGCCAGGGCGGTGCGGGCGGGTTTGCGGATGCAGCGGGCGATGGCTGAATTTGCCAATATTGAAACGGCGCGGGGTGTTTTGTCTTTGAGGATGCGGGTGGGTATCCACTGCGGCCGCTATATTAGTGCTGACATCGGTACGCCGCTGCGGATGGCTCACGTACTGCTGGGGCATTCAGTCCAGCAAGCCAAGCAAGCTGAGGGTTCTGGGACTGTGGGGCGGGTGTGTGTGACTGAAACTGCTAGAGAGTCTGTGGGAGACCAATTTCGTTTTGAACCGGGCAAACAGGGTTATTTTTTGGTGGCGGACGATTTCACGGACGATCGACTCGGAGAGTATGATATCACTTTGACTGGGCGGCGGATGCCGAGTTCGGTATTGCTCGATCGCAGCGTGGCGGGCTTGGTAAAAGAAATCGGGGAAGCTGTGAATCGGCTTGAACCCCTTGCTAGTTATATTCCCAAAACTATCCTGAGACTGCTGGTGGAAAATGCAGACAGGCGGAAAATTCCGCCGGATTTTCCTGAACCGACGGTGATGTTTGTCAACTTGATAGGTTTACCGGAGTCTGTGGAAAAAGCTTCGCCGGAGGAAGAAGTCAATCTGGTAGTTAGTTATTCTCGGGTGTTTGCGTCGATCGATGCTGTAGTGTCAGCTAAAGGGGGCGTGTTGCAAAAAGTAACGGCGCACTTAGACGGTTCGGATATGCTGATTTATTTTGGCGTGCCCGACGCTAACAGGGATGACGCCAGCCGCGCGGCTAGTGCGGCGATTGCGATCCGAGATATGATTGCAGGTTTGCCTCTGGTAATTATCGCGGGTGAAGAAGTAAAAGTAAGCTGTCAAATAGGGCTATCCCTGGGGCCGGTGTTTGCTGCTGAGGTTGGGGAACCGCGAGGGCGCAGGGAGTTTAATATCCTCGGCGATACGGTGAATACGGCGGCTCGGTTGATGAGCAAGGCGGGGGAAAACCAAATTTTGATTGGTGAAAGGGTGTGTGAGGCGATCGAGCTAAACTTTATTTGCGAGGCTTTGGGATCTGTTGCTCTGAAGGGGAAATCTGCTCAAACTCCGATTTTTGCTTTGCAAGGTGCAAAAGGGGAGAAGGGAAAAGGGGGCGTTTAAATAACTTTGCTGGGCAATAGTTGTACAGGTTTTATGGTTCACAAAGGCAAGTACAGCACAACCCTTTTCCACTGTGACTACTAAATGTTATTTTGATAATTTTTTACGATACTTCACGATCAAAACCGCCACTTCGTCAGAGGAGTTCCGGTTGCATAGGAATGATTTAACCGCAGAGAACGCAGAGAACGCAGAGAGAGATGAATAATTCTGATGAAGGACGGAATTAATATCACTCGCATAGACTAAACTCCGATCGATACTTCACCGTTCCGCTGCAATCCTGCAAGGCTCCGCTTTCTAACTCCAACACCATAAATGCTTCATCGGGAACATCATATTCACATTTTAAGCTCTTTCTACTAGCAGGGATAAACCCAAAACGCGGATAAAAATCTGGATTACCAAGCACAAATACTGCCTGAAATCCCGATCGTCCGCACTCTTTTAAACCTTCCCGAATCAGCAGCGTTCCGATACCTTGTCGCTGATAGTTGGGTAGAACTGCGACTGGCGCTAACCCCTGAATCGACAAATTCCTAGAGAGGCAGTCCAGTAGAAGATATTGACAAAAAGTACAGTTTCTGCTGATGCTGATTTATAAGTAAACGCGAT
>NZ_JAUBTR010000063.1:0-40790 GCF_036705045.1 Microcoleus sp. BR0-C5 | reverse complement strand
CTAAGTATTTTTACTCACTCATGCCAGGGCGGGGTATGATACACTATGTAGTGCTTTTGAAGTGCGGAATGTGGGATAAAGATAGCGAGTAAAACGCAGCAAAGATTAGTACATCGGCAAAAATTCGAGCCAAAAACGATGGATAAACCAGTCAAAGAATTGAGTGTAGATGGAGGAAAAGTTCGGCTGAGAACGGCAAAAGGAGCAGCCTGTATCTGGCGTGATTACAAGGCAATTAACTTAGATAACAATTGTGTAGAAGCATTTTTCCAAGACAATGATGCTCTGATTAATTGGGTAAATCAACAACATCTTGATGCGGCGGTAACCTGTTTGGGAGATGGGCATGATGGGATTTGGAATATCATCAGTCGTATTGGTAAGGATAGTCAACGAATAGAGATTCTAGATTGGTATCATTTAGTCGAAAACTTAGGCAAAATTGGCGGTTCAAATCAACGGCGAGAGCAGGCATAATCATTGCTTTGGTCAGGAAAAGTAGCTGAGGCTAAAGCTTTATTTTCTGAGGACAATTCCCAGGCAGCTAAAAATTTTTGTAATTATTTAGTAAAACATCAGCATCGGATTGTTAACTACCAATATTATCAAGCTGAAGAGATTTGTTCAATTGGTTCAGGAGCAGTCGAGTCGGCAGTTAAACAAATTGGCAGACGAATTAAAATTTTGGGCGCGCAATGGCTACCAGAGAATGTGCCACAAGTCTTAGCCCATCGTTGTGCATACCTGAATGGTCTCTTCACCATTTAATTTATCTACAAAGGTGACATGCTCCCGTGTCGGCTAGCCCCAGCGTCAAATACTTGTTTTTGCCTCCGTAAAATTCGCGGGGGAGGTGAAGGCGCAGCCTTCCCTGAAAATTCTCAATACTGACGGAACCCTTAGAGGCTCTGCCCGTGAAAGCGTTTGAGTCCATAGCCGTCTTGGGTAAAAAGACACTTTTATCCTACCCATTTGTCTATGAATTGTCTATGATTTCACAAGTTTGCAGTCCACTAACAGCCTAAGACCATTGTACAGCCTTAGATATAGCTATTAGCTCAGTTCGATTACCACTCGAACGGTCGTGGGTTCAAATCCCACCATCGGCTTAGGGTTTCAGCGATTTTTGATACTACACATTGATGGGGTTGCTATCAAACTGTGATCAAAACGCAGTTTAACTGCTCAAAAATGCTCTCGGCAAAGTAGCCGAGAGCATTTTTATTGGCCCTAAATCCTTGTGTGGTGGAGATTATGAATTTTTTAAATCATATCGTTTCCGGTTGCATCGGTATTGTTCAAATGTCCAAACAGTCAGTTGTCATATCAATTCCGGTTGTATCGGAATGATGAAACCGCTCTTGACACAGAGGATACAGAGAGAGGGAAGAGAGAGATGAATAATTCCGATGCCAAGGGATTTGATCTCATATCGTTTCCGGTTGCATTGGAATAATAAAATCGAGTCAATATTTAACACTCCACAATTCAGTTTTTCGACCCAGAGTCAACAGTTAACAGTCAACAGTCAACAGGAGTGCAACCGGAATTGATATGACATCGTATTAGTTCGGGGGCCGGGGGAGGCGAAAACTCAGGGGACTGAGGATTTGATTGAGGGTACGCAGTTGTTCAGCGGTACCCAAACAAATCAGCGTATCTCCTCCTTCGATCGCAGTTTCTCCGGTAGGCCCCACAATCAAAGTCCCGCCAGCGCGCCGTACTGCTAAAACCAAAGCCCCCGATTGCGATCGCAACTTGGCATTTCTCAAAGTTTCCCCAACGTAGACACAACTATTGGGATCGACCAAAAATTCCTCCATGTAAAAAGAACTCTCGGTGCCCGTCAAAACACCATCTAAAAAATCCATAACTTGAGGCCGCAAAGCCGCCGCCGCCATGCGTTTTCCCCCGGTAATGTAGGGGGATACAACGGCATCGGCGCCGCCCCGCTGCAACTTCTTTACCGCCTCTTCTGTGGTGGCGCGGGCGATCGCCCGTACCTTCGGATTCAGAGTTTTCGCCGACATGACAGTGTATAAATTCTCGGCATCCGAAGGCAAAGCTGCTACTATGCAAATTGCGCGCTCGATCCCCACACTCAGCAAAATTTCGTCCAGCGTCGCGTCTCCTTGCACAGCCGTGTACCCCAGTGCCAAGGCTGCCTCAACCGACGGCACTGCCGAATCAATCACCACAAAAGGAATATTTTCTGCCTGAAATTCCAAAGCAATCTGACGGCCAGTGCGCCCAAAACCGCAGAGAATGTAATGCCCGATCAAAGAATCTACCAATCGTCGCTGCTGCCTAATTCTTGCTCCTTCTTGAAAATATCCTTCAATCAGCGCTTCTGTAAAGCGGTTGACGATGAAACCAATCACAATCACGCCCATCAAAATCAGGCATATGGTAAACATTCGCCCGCGTTGACCGAGGGGCTGAAGTTCACCGTAGCCGACAGTTGCTAGGGTAAATACTGTCATGTAAGCGGCATCGAGCAAAGACCATTTTTCCACCTGCCAATACCAGAGAGTACCTGTGCAGAAAATGCCGCCCAGGGCGATGACTCCGCCCGTTAAGTCTTTTTGCAGGCGCTGGTACTTTTGTTCTAGAGTTGAATACACCGATCGGGCTGACCTATTACCTATTACCTGCTACCAATTTTAACGATATCAGCCCTAGACGCAGAGGATCTCAAAAAGCCAGTTTCTGCCTAGATACTTTGCTGCCAAACTCAACATTTTGAATCTTAACCCGGTTTTTTTTTCGTGAGTTCCGACTGAGTTCCAATCCCGTCGCAGAGGTGGCGATTGTTTTGATTTGCGATCGGATTTGTCGGAAAATAATTGCGGGCTCGATCGCAACCCTGCAGCAACAAATCGTCAAGATTAAAATTCCACAGCATCACCGTACCGTCAGCACTAGCACTAGCGATCGCCTTGCCGTCTGGACTAAAACTCGCACTCCAAACAGCATCCTTATTACCTTTTAAAGTTTTGAGCAATGTACCGTCAATGTTCCACAGCCTCACCATTTTGTCTGTGCTTGCAGATAGCAACATTTGACTGTCGGGACTAAAGCTGATATTTGTCACTCCACTTGTATGCTTTAAAATACTTAGCGGTGTGCCGTCTTTGCTCCAAATTCTCGCAGTTCCCCCAGCATTTGCAGTCGCCAGCATTGCTCCGTCTGGACTGAAAGTTACACTCATAATTTTATCACTTTCCATCTGTAAAGTTCGGAGCAATTTGATATCGTTGCTTGCTTCGATTGACTGCTGTTTTTTTAACTTTTCCACAACCTTTCTCAAACTCCACAGTTTAACAGTGCCATCAGTGCCAGCCCCAGCAATTATCTGGCCGTCTGGGCTAAAAATCGTGCTGGTTATCCAACCTCGCTCCACTTTTAAAGTTGACAATTCTTCCCCGTTTATTTTCCATATTTTAACTGTCCCATCGGCACTGGCTGAAGCAATAATTTTACCATCTGGACTCAAAGAGACGGTTGTTATTTTACCGTCATGTCCTTTTAAATCATGAATTAAGTGACCATTTTTCTGCCAAATCTTGACAGTTTGGTCGTCGCTGGCCGAGACAATTATCTGGCCGCAAGGACTAAAAATTGCCCTGATAATTTTATCAGTATGCCCTGTCAATGTTGCTTGCAAAGTTCCATTATTTTGCCAAACTTTAATATAATTGTCATCGGTAGCAGTCACAATTGTTTGACTGTCGGGACTGAAACTCGCGAAAGCCAAGGTACTGGCTTGAGTCTGCAAGCGGCGGCGTTCCCGAAAGTTGTAAACTGCCTGTTCGAGGGCGATCGCCACTCGCATCTGAATATCTGAACTCACTCCGAGCGATCGTTTCATTTCTGTAACAGCTCTAATGCTTTCTAGCAAAGCTTCTTCTTTTTTATCGGCGGCAAATAGTGTTTCTGATAGCAAACTGAGAGTGAGAATTTTGTAGTTTCTTTCTTCGATTGACGGTTTTACCCAAAAAGCTACAATCAAGATTGATATTAATATGACTGCGGAGCCGGTAACTGTTTGCACTCTCAGTTGTTGCTCGCGCCAAAGTTTAACTGCAATCACTTTTTTCTGCTTTTGTGCTTCGCTTAGTTCCTCTAGTAACTTTTTTTCGCGGCGCAGTTGTTCCATTTCAGCTTGAGTTTGTTTTTCGCGATCGCGCAATTTGGCAAACTCCGCTTCTTGACTCGCACCTAAAAATTGATAATCTTGGGTGTTCAAGCTTTTATTGGCGGCCCACTGTTGGGCATCTTCCAGTGCTTGACCGCGCAACAAGCGAGATTCGTCTTGACAATTTGTAGCTACCCATGCTGTTAGGGATTCAGCATAGGGGCGCAAGTCGCCGAGCGCTTTTTCTACCCAGTTATGGCTGAATATAGCTGCGTAAATGCGGTTGGATACGGTTAATTTCCCTGCTCGTTTTACTACTAATCCGCTCAGCCGCAATTCTGTTTGTTCGGGAGTATCATCCGCCCCTATTCCCCCTACCAGGGCGGGCACGGGGGCACCGCCCCTACAATCGGGGGGTTCTGAAAGTGGCAATATTTTTTGATATAGTCCTAATAACCTACTGGCGCGGTGCGGACTTCTGAGAAGGCGATCGCGAATTGTTTTGATGTGTACCGGTTCATCGGATGATTCCCAATTATCAATAATATGAGATTGCACGATCTCGCTAATTAATAATTGATTTGTACTAAAATTTTCAGTTTTGCTTTCATCCGTTGAATCTGATATAATAGAAGCCGATGCTAAGCTTTTTACATGGTGCAAAATCAGCTTGCAAAGCTTTTGAGTCAGAAATGGCTGCCCTCCAGTCCAGTCCAAAATCTCTTTTAAAACCTCTTGAGGATTCTCTACTTTTCCCTCAAATCCCTTTGCTAAAGGCAGAGCTTCTTGTAAGTTAAAACCGTGCAATTCAATAGGTAAACCGATATTAAAGGGCGTGCGAGTTGCATCGCTAATTAAATCCGATGGCGTAGCTACTCCCAGCAAAGCAAATGTAAGGCGCTGGTATTCTGAATTGTGAGCGCGTTTATTGTAGCAACATCTAATTAATGCAAAGAAATCGTCTAGCGGTTCTTGGAAACTCAGAACGCTATCAATTTCATCAATAAAAATAACCAGGTTTTGAGAAATTTTGACCAGCAGCACTTCTTCAATTAACTCTCCTAAGCGCTGCACCGGCGACATCAACTCTCTCTCCCGCCACCAAGCCATAAACTCGACGGGGTTAAACAGGTTGAAGCTGCACAAGAGTTTGTAAGCGACGCCGCCGTACCACTTATCTAGAGAGACTTGCTGGTTGCCAATGTCGGAAAGGTCGATCGTAGCACAAGCAATCCCATCAGCCGATAGTTTTTGTACAGTTCGCACTAGCAAACTGGATTTGCCCATTTGTCGGGAATTGAGCACGTAACAAAACTCTCCGGCTTTTAGGGCTTGATAAAGTTCTGAGTCAGCTTGTCGCACTACATAAGTAGGTGCATTTTGCGGGAGACTGCCGCCGATTTGATAGTGGTAATCGACTTTCATTATATTGCCTATAATTGGATTATTTGGTCACTTCAATTGTGCCTTTTCCACAAGCAATTTTACCATTCTCATAGGTAGGTTCGGCTGGTTTAATTATACCGGGAGAATCAGCTTCGCACAATATGGCTGCTGTTCTGATTTCATTCTTAGGAGCCTTAGCATTAACTTGGCTAGCAGGAACTAAAAAAGCACCGCCGATATAACTTTTCAGTTCTTTTTGATTCTTGGAGACTCCATAATTAAATGCTGCTTGCTTGGTTGCACGAGTTGAATATTTGTAGTGTAGTGTTTCAGTTTTAAGGCCAAGCCCCAGTGCTTCAAATGAATTAGAAAAACTACTTTTATCTACCAAGTAGGTTTGCTGAGCTTTGTTCATTGAGCTAATATACTGTTTTGCTTCAGATTGCTTTGCTTTATTGGCGCTCTTCAAGAATGATGGAAGCTCGAAAGCATAATATGTTAGTAGTCTTAGTAGTGGCAAAAGAAACATCAAAAGCACTAAACATCCACAGCCAGAATAAATAGGTGAATTTCTATCTGAGTTATAATTTTCTTGACTCATGGTATTCTATCCTCATTGTTGGTAATTTTACCCAATTTTTCCGGTTAAAGTCCCTATTTCGTGACTTCCTTTGTTCCCTTACTGCAGACAGGGTAGCCTTTTTGCAGCTTGGGTAACTGGGGTTTAATAATGCCTTGTTTTTCAGCTTCACAGATGAAAGTTATACTGGTCTTTTGATTAGCAGGAGCCTTGTTATCAAAAAAAAAATTGAGGTGGAACCCGGAAGTCTCCAGCAGTAGAGCTTTTAAAAGCGTTAACCATTATATGCAATGCTAGCTGGCTTAGAATATTGTTGACTCATGGTATTGTATCCTCTCTGTTTGTAGTAAGGACTTTATCTTGCCTAGAGTTAGATTATTTGGTTACTTCAGTTGTGCCTTTACCGCAAGCAATCTTACCATTTTCATAGGTGGGTTCTGCTGGTTTACTTGTACCAGCAGAATCAGCTCGGCACAATATAGATGTGGTCGTTGTTTTATTTGTAGAAGCATTTGACTCAACTTTTGTAGCAGGAATTACAAAGACACCACCCACAAAGCTTTTAAGGTCTTTTTGCTTTGATACTCCATAATTAAATGTTGCTTTTTTTGTGGTCATAAGGGAATATTTGTAATTTTCTGTTTCGGTTTTAATGCCAATTTTTACCGCCTTAACAGAAGTGCTAAAAACACTTTTTTCGGCCAAATAGGCTTGCTGACCTTTGTTGATTGATCTAACATAATCTTTGGCTTCCGCTTGCTTTATGTTCCAAACTTTCTTGAGATATGATGGCATAGCGATCCCACCAATTACTACTACAATTCCCATTAGAAGCAATAAGCATCCGCAACCGTTATAAGCTGCATTTTTAATACTTAATTTTTGATATTTACTCATGGTGTTGTCTACTTAAATGGTATATACAATGCGAATTAAAGTCGGCGAGCCAGAGCCTCTGAATCTGCATTCCCAGGCAGAGCCTGGGAACGAAGAACGAACAATACTCATCTCTAAGCTCGCAGCTTTTGTACTTCTTTTCGGTCAATGGATGTTGGCTGAACCACTTTACTGCCGATCGCAAAATCCCGCAATTCCACTCTCGTAAACTTCACACCCCAAGGATCTGTCGTTGTATCCAACTCTTCCACTAAAGCATTATTAATCTCATGTCGAGCCGTGTAGAGTTCCTCAACAGATAATTTAGCAAGGTGAGTCCGAATTGAAAGAATCAGCATATTTAACATCGCTTCCTTGAGATTCTGCACTTTGTAAGAAGCTTTTTCTAAGTCAATGATTCGCCAGTACACAATAAAATCAACGGTGACGGCAACCCGATCGCGCGTTGTGCATTCTTGCGGTGGCAATTTTAAAATTTGCTCGCGCAGAGTTTGTTTATAGGCCACTGTTTCGACGAAGGGAATCAAAAAAGTCAAACCAGGTTCGAGTTTCTTGCGATCGTACTTTCCGAAAATTTCAACTAACGCCTCATCTCCTTGACGGACTATTTTTACACTGCTGGCTAAGGATACTCCGGTGATGGCAAGCAATACCGTCAAAAAATAGTGATACATAGTGAATCTCCTGGTAAATAGTTGACAGTTGACAGTTGACAGTTGACAGTTGACAGTGGATAGTGATTTATTAGTCTCTTAGAGAGGAACTTTGTTTGGCAAGAAGCGATTTCTATCGCCGAGTCATAAAACAGCTAACTGAGATTTAGCTGTTGATGTGAATTAATCTGTCAGGTACAACAATCAGCGTGTTTCCTTCGCGGCGCAAAACATAAACTTTTTGTCGGGGTGCGATCGCCCCTTGGGAATCTTCATTGCGGGCTTTCCACGAAGCCCCTTCATAA
Source organism: Microcoleus sp. BR0-C5 (assembly GCF_036705045.1). Lineage (NCBI taxonomy): Bacteria > Bacillati > Cyanobacteriota > Cyanophyceae > Oscillatoriales > Microcoleaceae > Microcoleus > Microcoleus sp. BR0-C5. The sequence continues at coordinate 32,831 of NZ_JAUBTR010000063.1, read as the reverse complement.
ATCACCATTCCGGTTTCTCCGGGGAAAATTTCGGAGATAGTTGTCGCTTCCGTGGCTTCGGGAATCACAAACTTTTTGCGAACAATAAAAATTGGTCGAATCCAGATGCTCAGCGCGAGGGCTATCCCCATCCAGTAGAAGATTTGCCAGTCAAAATCTTCATACATTATGTTCGCCCAACTAAACTGAAATGCTACCGAACCTCTCCACAAAATAAATGATTCAATTAAAGCCGAAGCTCCCATCATTAGCACGTAAAACCTGTATTTCTGGGGCTGAGTTTTGATGATTAATAGCTCGATCGCACTAAGCACCATTCCAATCAGCAACCACAACATCGGGGGGGTGAAAGCGAAACCTGGTTGATTAGTGGCTGACGCCAGCGACAAAATTAGGATAGAATACACAATGCTTTTACCTCGTTTTGATGGGATTCAACCTTGTTATTTCTAATCTAATCAGGCGACTATTTGAGTTAGCGACTGAGTTATTTGAAAAATCATCGACTTTTCATCGACTTTTCATCGACTTTAGGGCCGGTTGCCATTTATGATGGTTTCAGTGTCCTGATTGTGATAAGCAATGCCACGATCGCTAAGGGTGCGCGAAGAGTGCATTCGCGCAGTTAAATCCTGTCTCCTGAGAAATGGCTTTCCCAGTCAGAAAATCCTGGCTGAGGATTTAGGGATGGCGCAATCTACTGTCAGCCATTTTCTGAATGGCAAACCTGTGGATTATGCCAATTTCATAGAAATTTGTCGCGGATTGGGGCAGGAATGGCGCGATATAGCCGATTTTGAGGCGAATTCAGAGCCAGAGGAGGTAGTGCTGGTGAGGGCAAAAGTGGCGATCGTCTTTGAGGGCTTTCCTTCGGATCGCTTCGCTAACGCCAACGCCCGATCGACCTCACACAACACCCTTTCCCAGCAGTTACACCAAGCTTTGAGTGCGGGAGGCCACGAAGTCTTCTTTATTCACAACAGTAGCGACTCAGGCTCATATTTAAAGCATTGCGATTATTTGCTGTTGCTGATTTCCGAAGAATCGGCCGCTAGCGAAATGGTATTGGAACAAGTGCAGCTAGCCAAGGAATTGCACAATCTAACTGCTCATAAACCCGCAATTTTACCGATTTTAGTTGAATTAAATACACCGCTTTCCTTTGATTTACTGAGCTATTTAGCAGGAATTCAGCCCTGGCTGTGGCGCGGTGTTGGCGACTCATTTACGTTATTATCACAAATTTTAACGATTATCAAAGAAGGTCGCACATCGTTAACTGCCGACCATGAATTAGCTGTACAATGGCACGCAATTAGTAGCACAAAACAGTCAATAAGTCAACCCCTGCCAGCAGCGCCGCCAGAATTGCCGGGAGGACAAGTTGAAATAGCTTCTCGTTTTTATATCGATCGCCCTCCCATCGAATCCCGGTGTTACGAGACGATCGCCCAACCGGGAGCGCTAATCCGCATAAAAGCACCCAGACAAATGGGCAAAACTTCCTTGATGGCAAGGATTTTGCATCACGCCGAACTGCAAGGTTCTCGCACGGTAGCGCTGAGTTTTCAGCTAGCAAATAGGAAAATATTCGCTAATTCCGATACATTTTTGCAGTGGTTTTGTGCTACCATCGGTCAAGAGTTAGGAATGCTGGAGCAGTTGCCCAAGTGTTGGGAATTAGCCGATTTGATTGGCAGCAATCAGTGCTGCAAGGCTTATTTTGAACAGTATTTGCTGTCAGAATCCTCAACACCTCTGACATTAGGCTTGGATGAGAGCGATCGCCTGTTTGAATCGCCGGAAATTGCCGACGACTTTTTTGGGTTATTGCGAGCTTTACACGAAGAAGCAAAACGGCGAGATATTTGGAAAAAATTTCGTTTAATTGTGGTGCATTCTACGGAAGTATATATCCCGCTGGATGTGAACAAATCACCCTTTAATGTGGGATTGCCGATAGACTTGCCAGAGTTTAATTCCCAGCAAGTGCAAGATTTGGCAAAGCGGCACGGATTGAATTGGAGTGGGAATGAAGTTGCAGAGTTGATGGGGTTAGTGGGCGGAAATCCTTATTTAGTGCGGCTAGGAATGTATCATATTTCGCGTCAAGATGTGACGTTAGATCGGTTAGTGAAAGAATCTGCAACTGAAGCGGGAATTTACAGCGATCATTTGCGGCGACATTTATGGAATTTAGAGAAATATTCGGAATTAATGGAGGCGATGAGAGAGATTGTTAGTGTTTCCCAGCCAGTTAGATTGAGGTCAGAATTGGGGTTTAAGTTAAATAGTATGGGGTTGGTGAAATTGGATGGAAATCATTGCATTCCGAGATGTCGGTTGTATCAGGAGTATTTTGGCGATCGGCTATAAGCCCAGAGAAACCGGGTTTCTGAGGAAAAATCTCAGGTTGATTGCCTAGTCTTGGCCAGAAACCCGGTTTCTAACCCTGGGATAACTCCCGAGAAACCGGGTTTCTGAGGAAAAATCTCAGGTTGATTGCCAAGTTTTGGCCAGAAACCCGGTTTCTGTCACAGGTGTGTGTTGCGTAAGTCCCAGAAAAGTCGATGAGAAGTCGATGAGAACTCACTCAACTTCTCAAATAGGCAGGTGATTTAATAAAAATAGAGCAGAAGCAAGGCGCAGTAGGCGAGGTTTGCAAGCCCCACCGCACTCAATGGACTGGATGAAAACGACGCTAAAAATAACTTGCTTGTGTTTCTTGGCATCGACTGTTCGATTAGGCGATATTAGACAAGCTACGCCTGCACTAGCTGTTTGACTCTAGAATCCCCATGTGTTTACGCTGGGGAGTATGTCAATCACTTGAAAACTACTCTGCTAACACATTTGGACAACTACCATGCAGCTTAAAAAAAATCCTCAACTCGATGTACTCAACAAACAAGCAGTATCGACAACAACCAACCAGCTTAAGACAAACCCTCAACTCGATGCACTCGATAAAAAAGCGGAATCTTCAGAAAAAAATATTCTCCCTGACAAAAAACGTAAATCATGGGTAGGAATCTTACTGAGGATCACTTTTATTTACTTTCCTCTGGGCAGCATAATACTTGGTGCGATCGCCCTCCCTTCTGTTGTCGGTTGTGGTGGCAAGGCGAAGCTATCAGAAGCTAAACAATATGTTAGCGCAATGAACAAAGGTCAACAAGCAATATACGTCGAGGATGGCGCATTTTCCAATTCCGTTAATGCTCTGGGTCTCGGCATTAAAACTCAGACAACCAACTATAACTATTCAACCATATCTACCAAAAATGCTGCTTTTAGTTATGGTGTAGCCCGCAGCAATAATCTTACTAGCTATGTCGGGGCTGTATTTTTAGTACCTGTTTCCCAAGCAGCTAACAAAGGGAAGACTACTGTATCCATTCTGTGTGGAGCAAATTCTCCTGGAAATACCCAACCGTCTGCTCCTATCCTTCAGAATGGTAATCCTGTCTGCGCTGCTGGTAGTAGCGACGTGCTTAAGTAAATATTGACATTAATGATAATCTCATGTTACCTGAAATTGTCAAAGGATTCATCGTCTTAGCGAGCATCTTCATTCCCCTCGAAAGAATTTTTTCCTTGCACAAGCAAAAGATATTTCGTTTCGGATGGGAAACCGATGCCACATATTTTTTTACAGGTCACTTTATTGGTAGATTATGCGCTATTGTTGTGACTGTAATTTTGTCGCTAATGACTAATTTACTAAACCCGGAATTGCAAAGCAAAGTAGCCTCTCAACCTGTATGGTTGCAGTTAGCAGAAGCAGTTATCGTTTCCGATATGGCATATTATATCGCTCACAGACTACTGCATGAAGTACCCTGGCTTTGGCAATTCCATGCAGTCCATCACAGCATTGAACATATGGACTGGTTAGCAGCAGTGCGGGTGCATCCCTGCGAGCAACTCTTTACTCAGATTTGCAAAATTATGCCTCTTTACTGGTTGGGATTTACTAAGGAGAGTTTGGTAGTTTATGCTCTTTATTCTGCGGCAATCGCTTTCTTAATTCATTCTAATATGAAATTAAAATTTGGCATTCTAAAATGGTTCGTAGCAACCCCACAATTTCATCACTGGCATCACAGTAAAATTCCCGGAATAAACAACAAAAACTTTGCTGTTCAGTTGCCACTGTTAGATTTGCTATTTGGCACTATCTATATGCCAGCGAAAAAAATGCCTCATAAATATGGAATCTCTGATTCTATACCTGCTGGATATATCGGACAAATGTTCTATCCATTTTCAAGGATGATGAAAAATGCTAGATAAAAATGCAAAACCAGGTATTAATCGCTATTCTCGCTTTTTGCTGGCAATTATGGGTTTTGGCTTGACGAGTGTGGCTTCTCTGGGTGCAGTTTCTCTATTTCATCACATGGATATCTTAACTTTTATCGCCAGTTTAAATACGAAACAAGTAACTGTTGCCCAATTCCAGCAGGGTAAGTTGAAACCAGTGATTTTGATCGATGTGCGATCGCCCGAAGAATACGCCGAAGATCGCATCGATGAAAGTCCGCTGGTTCCCCTAAGTGATATTGAGTTAGGGTTCGGTGTCAAGCAGGTGCAATCCATTGTCAAAGCAAGGGTTAAATCCGATAGACCTCAGCCGATAATTGTACTTTATTGTGCCAGAGGAGGGCGATCGGTTAAAGCATACAAAGAGTTGGAAAAAATCGCTCTGTATTCCCAAGAATCTGGAGGAAATGAGACTAATAAGATTAAGGATATTAGCCTGAATGTTGTTGTCCTTTCAGGCGGGATCAAAGCGTGGCGGCAAGCAGTGCCGGCTCCAAAAGATGCCCAGATATTAGCTCCAATTACTTTGGGGAGTTTGATAAAGTCTCCGTCAGTCACCCTGCTTTCGGAATGAATCGGGGCAGTTGTGACCAAATTGATTTCTGTCAAATCTCTATCAATGGAAGGGTGTATCGTGCTGACAGATTAGCTATCTTCAAGAAAAGTAGCCATTATCCTCAGCAATCTGCAACGGTTGGCTGTTTTGGCAGGCAGCACAATAATTAGAGTTAGCATAACTTGATTCCATGCAAAACACGATAGAGATACTTCCTTCTTCAGACTCGCGGACTCTTTCCAAAAAGCAATCCGTACTCCCAAATTACGAAGCAGCCGATCGACAATTTGTCAATTTGCTAGAAGTCGAGGATTTAGACAAGACGGTGGCGACAAAACCGTTACTTGTTAGCGATTTTGAAAGCGCGATCGCCTATGCAATTCAAGCAGCTTACCAACAGGAACCGGGCGATGAGGCCGCTCACCGCTTCTTGCAGCGCGTACTTTACCGCATCAACCGCCTCAACTTGTTTTGGTACGACGATTTGCGCCGCTACAACAATGAACGATCGCACTATTTGCGTTCTGTGCGCGATCGCATTGAGGAACCTTGGCAGCAGTGGGAACTCGCGCAAATCGACGTTGCAGCGCTGCAAAAATTGCCGGATGTCAAGCAAGCCCTGCGCGATCGCGCGGCCGCCGATGTCGATCCTCCGCTAACTGAGATCGATCGCTACCAGCGTGAACAGATGACTGAAGAGGGATACAAACACCTGCTGGCGATCGCCTCTTTCGACGGTTTAGTGGAAGCCAGCCGCCTTTCTCGCATCCTCGGCGGTGCCGGCAACGAAATTCAGTGCACCCTTACGCGGGTGCTGATTGAAGAATACGGTGGCGGTCGTCTCCCCCGCAAGCATTCGACCTTTTTTGCTCAAATGCTGGCTGAATTCGATATGAGTACAGAACCAGAAGCGTACTTCGATTTAGTGCCTTGGGAAGTGCTCGCAAGCATTAATCACAACTTCCTGCTTACCGAACGCAAGCGCCATTTTCTGCGCTACAACGGCGGACTCACTTATTTTGAGGTGGCGGGGCCCGTCGCTTACCGCAATTATCTAGCCGCCGCCCAGCGTTTGGGCCTCTCGCAGGCTGCGATGGGTTATTGGGAACTGCACATCAAAGAAGATGAACGTCACGGCCGCTGGATGTTGGATGAAGTGGCGATCCCGCTGGCTGATAGATACCCGCAGGAGGCTTGGGAATTGGTGTTGGGGTACGATCAGGAGAAGTCGATCGGCGATCGGGCTGGGGCTGCTGTGGTGCGATCGATCCAAGCCACAGAAAGGAATTAACGGCTATATAGTAGGGTACGTCAGAGACTGATGCACCCTAGATCTTGCACCGTTCTCAATAAGCCTTTTAGGAACAGGCAAGATGCCTGTTCCACAAAGAGTAGACCTCTTGCAAAAATCCTTTTCCTCAATTGGTGGGACGGGCAAGATGCCCATCCCACAAGAGTTATTTTTTCTTGTGGGATGGGCATCTTGCCCGTCCTAATTATTTTTGCAAGAGGTCTAGTGTATTTCTTGTGGAACAGGCATCTTGCCTGTTCCACAAAGAGTGTATTTCTTGTGGAACAGGCATCTTGCCTGTTCCTGACAATGGTGGAACAGGCATCTTGCACTTACCAGCGCTGTATTTTAAAATGCTGTCATTAACTGAATTAGCTCGATCGACAAATCTCTTTGCGACTTTTGGTGCTTCTTAAACAAAACTCCAGCCAGCAGATAGATATTTTCCGAATAAAAAGCCATTCCCTGTTCTCGCAGACTGGCGATCGCACTTTTCACCTTGGGTTCCGAACTATAATAGCCAAAAGTTAAAGGTGCAATCTCAAAATTCGCAACCGAGTAGCCTCGATCCAAGGCATAATCTATCAAACCCACAGGATTAGAATAGCTAGAAACCATCAGCAAAACTTCATCGCAGCCCAAAGATAAAAGTTTCTTAGCAATTGTCGAACCATCACTCCCGCCGTGCAACAGCGGCTGGTAAATCTTATCATCCACCGCCGGCAAGTAAGGGGGATTTGAGATGACACAATGCGCCGACTCGTATAAAGGCGAATCAAAAAAAGAGCAATTGTTGACAGTGTATTTTTCGCTCAGTTGATATTCTTTAATTTGAGACTGAGCAATTTTCCAAGCTACATTATTTAGCTCAAATCCCTGTATTGTCCCATCAAAATCACTTCTCAGCAAAGACTTAATAACTGGACTTCCCTCTCCTGAACCAAACTCTACGATAAGTCGAGAATTGTCACTAGCATTTAACACTAAACTTTCCAAGCAGTGCGCGTAAAAATCCGATTCTTCCGGGCAGTGGAATACCTGTTTCAGAGGATGGGATGAAGTGAGCATAAATTCTGTAACAAAGTTGACTATTTTTAACTTATCGGACAACTAATAGTGCAGCAATCTGTCGCAAGAGCTATTTTATCAACTTGTCCAATCTCTCTCTTCCTGTTTTATCTGGTGCGCTCAAATAACTATTACTGCCGATAGATTCTCAAATTAACTAGATTAATCCGATTGACAGATTGCAATTATAGCGATTGCTGGTGAGATAGTACCTAAGCAAATAATTGTAAGTTTTAATAGTGTCAGATATGACCTTTTTTAATTATTCAGTTCCGCCTCTGCGCCGGAAACCGCTTAAGATCGAGGTTCAGGATTTAGAAGGGCTTTGGCAGGTTCAGTTTCCCCTGGGCAAAGATCGATTTTATTCACAATTTTATACTTGTCTCGATCGCACTTGCCTGCTGTGGAGCTTGCTGTTGATACCCATCTTCGGCACAGCACAATTTTTTTCTGTGAGTTGGATGCTGCAAGCAGGTTTGTGGTCAGCCCTCAGCCTCGTAGGTACAGCAGCAATGGTAAGCATGACATACTCTTGGGTCAAAATAGAACGCCTGATTTGGGTGCTTTACGGTTGGGTAATACTAATGTTATTAGGATTGCTGCTGACCGATTTAGCAATTTTTCTCAGTTGGGGAAAAGTGTTGGCGAATCTCTGTCCCCTGTGGTTGGGAATGAGCGGAGTAGGGTATTTGGGGACGGGATTTGCAGTGCGATCGCGCGCGCTTTTAGCAGCAAGTTTACTTCACCTGTTGGGGATTTTGATTTTGCCTTTCACGGGCGGTTGGTCTTTCCTATTTACGGGAACCGTAATGGTATTTAGCTTGCTCGTTTTAGCCGAATTGCAATGGGATATGCGCCAGCCTATTAACAGGCTGCATTAACTGCTGTTTCACCGCGATTCCAACAGCTATCAACGTAAAGCATTAACCACAAGTGATGAGTACATTGCTAATGACTGAGGAGATCATGCCCGCTAGAATAACGTCACTGCAATTGGTTGGTAGTGAGAATTCTTCGTTCTCCAAATCAAAATTTGAGGAATGAAGGCCTCACTACACAGCGGATAGGGGTTATGTTAGCGGACACGATATTACTAATGCCTGATAACTAATTGCCACCAGACTGTACAGATTTGCGGGTTTGGTTAGTATCGTCGCCCTTGTGATGCCAATTGCCACCTTCGCCTTGAACATATTCAGATTTTACGCTGTTCCAAGCAACGCTAGTAGCACCATCGGCGCTCATTCCATCTTCACTAGCGCTCTTAAAAGCCGCCTGAAAAATTTGTTTCGCCCCTTGGGGGAGTTCTTGTGCTTCCGAAGGTAAGGTGTCAAATTGTTGTTCTGGCATAATGACCTCTAATTATTAAACATAAATTTAATCTTATATACGAGAAGCAACTACTTTCCTCTCTCTAAAAGCAAGTTTTAAACCGCATTTTTCTCATTCCTAGGACAGATGTAATATTAAATTTATTCTGAGCCGATAAGGCAATGGGCTTGCGGTTGCTGGTTGGGCAGGATTTGGGTAATTTCCTTGCTCAAACATCGATTAATCTGATTTCGGCTTTTTAACTTGCGAACTTAGAAAAAGCGATGAACATTAGATAGCCAATTCTGGCAATAATTCGATACAGCATACTTGATGTCTGCTTGTGAAATGTGTTAGGGAATAAGCGCTATCGGGCATAGTTTTGGCTTTACTATATGAGAGTTTAGCCGATCGCACTCACAAGCAATTCTCACGAGTGCGCCGCCGCTGGTTAATTTAATCTCGCGCGGGCAGGACTCGGATAGCCCTCAGTTCGCCTTGCTGTTTGAGGCAAGTCAAAGCCCCGTCAAAAGCCGTGCTGTTGCGGGGTTGTAGGCGCTCTGGGACTATGAGCGAGCGATCGGGCGTTTTGAGATAATTTAGTTTCCTGAGAAAGTTTGAGCTGTATGCTACCAGGGGCAAAATTGCCAGCAGCAAGTTAAGGAAAAATAGCGCTCAAAAAATTTTTAAACTAACTCATCTGGCGGAGTGCTAAGCCAAAATTGATGGTGACAAAATCAATAATTTCTGGCTCAAAGCACCTGCAGCCGGGGAAAATTTATAGGAAGAAGCGGCCGCTTGTCTGACAAACCCGGTTGATGCGTATATGTCTCGTTACTCAACCCCAAATTTTTCAGATCAACCCGCTTTTTATCCCCCGTACACAAATTTTGAGAGAGCTAGTCTGCCGCTCAATCAAATTTCATCCACCACCTGAAATAAAAAGCCATTTTGTCAAATATTCCTAAAGATGAATGGCGAACTTGAAGCATACGTAATAGCTTATAAACTGTTAACGTAGCGGTGTAATTAATCAGGGAAAAATCATCTAGGGAACGGGACTAAATTTGCCCCCTTACCTTCATTATCCCGCAGCAAAGGTTATAAAATTTGCACGTTACGCTGTCAAGTTGACCCGGCGGTTTTGGCATCACAAGCGATCGCAGCACTCTATGCAAAAGCAAGCATTACCATGAAATCTTCTAAATTGTTGAAAGTTGTTTTAGCAAGCGCTTGTACTTTAGGTTTAGCAACGGTTTCCTTAGCAGTGCCTGCTTCAGCCCAGTCGGGCGGTACGGGCGGCGGTGCTGGCGGCGGTGCCGGTACGACAGGTACAAGCGGTACGACAGGTACAAGCGGTACAACCGGTACAAGCGGTACGACAGGTACAAGCGGTACAACCGGTACAAGCGGTACAAGCGGTACGACTGGCACGGACACAACGGGTACAACCGGTACGACTGGCACGGATACAAGCGGTACAACGGGTACAAGCGGCACGGGTACAACGGGTACAACCGGTACAACCGGTACGAGTGGCACCGGTACAACGGGTACAAGCGGTACAACCGGTACGACTGGCACGGATACAAGCGGTACAAGCGGTACGAGTGGCACGGATACAACCGGTACAAGCGGTACGAGTGGCACGGATACAACCGGTACAAGCGGTACAAGCGGTACGACTGGCACGGGTACAAGCGGTACAACCGATACCACTGGCACCGGCACAAGCGGTACAAGCGGTACAAGCGGTACGAGTGGCACCGGTACAACGGGTACAAGCGGTACAACCGATACGACTGGCACGGGTACAACGGGTACAACCGATACGACTGGCACGGGTACAACGGGTACAACTGGTACGACTGGCACGGGTACAACGGGTACAACTGGTACGACAGGCACCGGCACAACGGGTACAACCGGTACAACCGATACCACATCGACGCCGGCTGATACTAATTCTGGAGTTTTGAGTGCTCGGCGCGATAGCCCCAACAATTTCGGGTGGCTGGGTGCCTTGGGCGCGTTTGGTTTGATCAACTTGTTTCGGAAAAACAGTACACCCTCCCATCGGTAGTTTGGGGCGATTCCCTACGGGATAGCTTCGCTTGACGTACTTTTGAAAACAACTTAGAGGCTTAGAAATTCATGACTTCACTCAATCGCAAAAGTTTGTTCAAAAAATTGGTAACAGTTGCCGGAATTGCCGGCGTTAGTTCCTTGATAGCTGTGCCAGGGTTCGCAGAATTAAACCGCCAGACTAACGGCTTCAACCAGTCGGGCGATCGAGTTTTTGAGCTTGCTGATAACGACTTAAACGATCCTAATTCTCCAGGACCTCCTGTTACAGATCAAAACAACAACAACAATCCTGGCGGTTCTCCCAACACTCCAAATACCCCCACCAACAACACTCCCGGTCGTTCTCCAAATACCCCCACCAACAACAATCCCGGCCGTTCTCCCAACACTCCAACAGGTGGCGAAACCTCGCCTAATTCTCTCAGCAGCAAAGACAGAACCTTTGTCATGCAAGCAGGTCAACTTAGTATGATGGAAGTAGAGCTCGGCAGATTGGCAGTGCAGCGCGGTTCTAGTGCTGGCGTGAAACAATACGGGCAAGAAATGGTTGAGGAACACACTCAAGCAAATAAAGAACTGATGCAGTTAGTAATGCAAAAGCAGGTTGAATTGCCAACCGAGATGAGTACCCAGAACACAGCTTTGATGGAGCGACTTTCGGGACTCTCCGGTAGAAGTTTTGACACTGCTTACAAGCAGGCTATGATCGAGAGCCACAATCAGGCTATTGCTCTGTTTCAGGCTCAATCTCAACAGGGACAAGATCCCGACTTGAAGGCTTGGGCCACCCAGAAGTTGCCGAACCTTCAAGCGCACTTGCAAATGGTTAACCAAATGTTGGCAGATACCAGTCAGCCGTAATATTAGGTAGATGAGGTAGAGTCCGATCGCCTAAAACCCGATCGGACTCTACCTTTTGTGTTCGGAGAGGGAACAGCAATAAATTCTTTGAAACCCTATAATTTTTGAGAACAATGGAAGATTTTCTCCGCAACTTGTTGGGCAGCAATATTACAGCGACGTGGCTGTTATTAATCGTAGGGTTTTGCTGGCTTGCTTACATACGCGGTCGCCTGAGAAATTAAAAATTATCAATTAAAACTTCAAAATTAACGAGGTAGGCGACAATAAATCTTAGCGTGCAACAGACCTATTCTAGGGTGCCTCAGAGCATCATATTTTCTACGGTATTTCATGCGATCTCTCCGGGGCACCCTACAACTTAGTCTAAATAAATCATTTTTTAACAGACAAGTGTTCGATCGCCCGATCGCGGAAACAAGCAAGTGCGATCGGGCGATCGAACTTCACCGCAGATTTATTCAAACAACACAAAATTAATTAGTCCTCAGTGTCCACAAAAACAGTCACAGCCGCCACCGCGATTAGCATTTCATCATTTTTATCATTCAGAGAGGCGATCGCCCTTCCTGCCACAATCATGCCCCCTTGCTCCACAATCAGAGTTTTGCTGCCAAAAGGGAGCACCGCCAACACCTCCTCTTCCCGCACTTGTTCCGGGTAAGGAACAGCCACCTTCACCTCAACAATCATCTGATTGGGGTCAGTCAAACCCGCCACTTCCCAGACGCCTAGGAGAGCATTATGGGCGATCGCATTCCGTACAGCCCTTGCACAGGCTACAGTCGGTTCCTGCCCGTGCTGGTCTATACCCATCCCCATCTCAATGATGAAACATTTACGTGCCATAGTTGCCCCTTGGTTGATTTTTATTTTTAGTCGTTAGCGAAGCCCGCCCCTACGGGGGCTACGCCAACGAAGACGATCGCACTTTTTCCCCAAACAATTATCAACCCAAATGACCGCATTTTATATTATTTTATCACTCCCTCGAATCACACAATAATCATCTCATTTAATAAAACAAGGTAATTTTAGACTACCTCCAAAATTCTATCTAATCAGTCATTGTAAATCTAAAATCTAAAATCTAAAATCTAAAATGGTATAACTTATGGTAATATAACCAAATTCACCATTCCTCGCGGACTCATTACTCATCGCCAGCTTGAATCATGGATAGTTTTCTACCAATTGCCTACTTTCAAAACCAATTTCTCCCATTTACCGACGCCAAAATTTCCATAGCAACCCACGCACTGCACTACGGAACCGGAGTTTTAGGCGGGTTACGGGGAATTCCCGACCCCCAAAATGCCGATCGAATATTGCTATTTAGATTAGACCGCCACTGTCAAAGATTAAGTCAAAGTGCCAGCTTCCTCCACTGCGATTTGCCAGCTAGCAAAATCCAACAAATAATTATTGATTTTGTCCAGAAAAACAAACCAACAAAATCATTTTATATCCGCCCTTTTATCTACACATCCAGTTTAGGAATTGCCCCCCGACTGCACAACGTAGAAACCGACTTTTTTGTCTACGGATTAGAACTTTCCGACTATTTGCCCAAAGAAGGAGTCAACTGTAGAATTAGCTCTTGGTATCGCCAAGAAGACCGCAGTTTGCCCTTAAGAGGTAAAATTAGCGGCGCATACATCACCTCAGCTTTAGCCAAAACCGAAGCAGTAGAATCCGGCTTCGACGAAGCAATTATGATGAACACTCAGGGAAAAGTCAGCGAAGCTTCAGGAATGAACATATTTGTCGCCAGAAACGGTAAATTAGTTACTCCCGGTTTCGAGCAAGATATTCTCGAAGGAATTACCAGAGACAGCGTAATCACAATCGCGAGAGACTTAGGAATTGAAGTCATAGAAAGACCAGTTGATAGATCAGAACTATTGATTGCAGACGAGATTTTCCTCTGCGGAACCGCAGCCAAAATCACGCCAATTAAGCGAGTAGAAAACTATCACTTGCCCAAAAACCGACCCATCACCGAAAAGATTTTGGACAAACTAACCGGGATTATCGAAAATCGCGACAGCAATTATAAAGAATGGGTATTTCCGATTAATCTTAATTAACCGAAAATACCTGTGCTCGTAGAAGCGAGTTCACTCGTTACCAGGCTCTGCCTGGTAAAGCAGATCAGGAGGCTCTGCCTCCACATTTTATCTGTTCTAGGGCTGCAACGAAGTAGACGCATGAAAAACCAGGTTTCTGGGCCCCCGTGCGTAATTCCTATTTTACTTGTCACTCGTTGTACTCGTTACCAGGCTCTGCCTGGTAAAGCAGATCAGGAGGCTCTGCCTCCACATTTCATGGCAGCCATTCGAGGCAGAGCCTCTGGATATCGGTTCCCAGGCAGAGCCTAAGAACCAGTTGTTGTGGAGCAGGCATCTTGCCTGCTTCCTGCTAGGAACTACCCGCACAAAACAGCCGCGTGATGCCGAATGTGATCTTCCATAAAACTAGCTATAAAATAATAGCTGTGATCGTAACCTTCCTGCATCCTTAAACTTAGCGGCTGTCCCGCTTTTGCACAAGCCTCCGCGAACACTTCCGGCAACAACTGCCCGTCAGCCAGATACGAGTCAGCAGTGCCGCAGTCAATCAGAATCGGAGAGTTGTATTGCGCCTCAAGCACCAATTCGCTAGCATCCCAAGCCTTCCACCTCTCTTTGTCGCCACCGAGGTAGTGTCCAAATATTTTTTGTCCCCAAGGGCAGCGCATTGGCGCGGAAATAGGCGCAAAAGCGGAAACTGAAAGATAGCGATATCCATTTTTCAAAGCGCAAATTAAAGCCCCGTGTCCGCCCATCGAATGACCAAAAATTCCCTGTTTTTCCGGTATCGCTGGAAAATTTTCGGCGATTAAATTCGGCAATTCATCAACCACATAACTGTACATTCGATAGTGAGCATTCCAAGGTGCGGCTGTCGCATCAACATAAAAACCCGCACCACTTCCTAAATCCCAATCGTCATCTTCGCCGGGGATACCAGTATTGCGGGGGCTAGTGTCGGGCGCAACCAGCATTAACCCGTATTTTGCCGCAAATTGTTGCGCCCCCGCTTTTGCCATAAAGTTTTCTTCCGTGCAGGTTAAACCTGATAGAAAATACAAAACTGGTACGGGTTGAGATAAAGCTTGGGGGGGCTGATAAACTGCGAATTTCATCTCGCTGTTGCAGGTTGAGGATTGATGGCTGTAAAAGCCGAGTTTGCCACCGAAACTTTTCTGTTCTTTGTGCAGTTTTAGGGATTCTGATATCATGTTAATTCTATTTCATTTTTGAATTAGATTTTTTTTAACCGCAGAGGGCGCAGAGGGCGCAGAGGAAGAGAGAAGAGAGAAAGATTTTTGTTCAAAATGTCAAAACTGTGCGAATTACTTCGCCTTTGTGCATCAAATCAAAGGCTTCATTGATTTTGTCGATCGGCATTACCTGAGTTACCAGACTGTCAATATCAATTTTACCGTCCATGTACCAATCAACAATCTTAGGAACATCAGTTCGGCCTTTGGCGCCGCCAAAAGCCGTTCCTTTCCAAACCCTGCCAGTTACTAGCTGAAACGGGCGGGTGCTAATTTCTTGACCGGCTCCCGCTACCCCGACAATTACGCTCACGCCCCAACCTTTGTGGCAGCATTCCAAAGCTTGGCGCATCACATTAATGTTGCCGATACATTCAAAACTGTAATCAGCTCCGCCTTTGGTTAAATCTACCAAATAAGGCACTAAATCGCCTTCCAATTCGCGGGGATTGACAAAGTGAGTCATGCCGAATTTTTCCGCCATATCTCGCTTGTCGGGATTCAAGTCTACACCGACAATCATGTTAGCTCCCACCATGCGAGCCGCTTGAATTACATTCAAACCCACGCCGCCCAAACCGAAAACTACCACATTAGAACCAGGCTCTACTTTCGCAGTATTGATGACAGCGCCGATGCCCGTTGTTACGCCACAGCCGATCAAACAAACTTTATCAAAAGGAGCATCTTCGCGAATTTTTGCTACTGCAATTTCTGGCAATACTGTATAATTAGCGAAGGTAGAAGTTCCCATGTAATGGTAAAGTTTCTGTCCGTCTATGGAAAACCTGCTCGTGCCGTCGGGCATAACTCCCTGGCCTTGAGTCACGCGAATTGCTTGACAGAGATTTGTTTTGCGGCTCAAACAATATTCGCAGTTGCGGCATTCAGGAATGTATAGAGGAATTACCCGATCGCCCACTTTGACACTCGTGACTCCCGGCCCCACTTCTGCGACAATCCCGGCTCCCTCGTGGCCTAAAATAGCCGGAAACAAGCCTTCAGGATCTGCGCCGGAAAGAGTGTAAGCATCAGTGTGACAAACACCCGTGGCTTTAATTTCCACCAGCACTTCTCCAGCGCGCGGCCCATCTAGATCAACCGTTTCAATGCTCAAAGGTTTGCCGGCACTGCGAGCAACTGCTGCTTTTACTTTCATGCTTTCTCCTGCGATCGATTTGTCAATTCACCAGTCAATATGTATTGTATTACTTAATGTCAAAATTCAGCAAATCTATGACAAAATTAATTGTAATTACCGGAGTCAGTCGCGGTCTCGGTCTTGCCCTGACCGAAAATTTTATTGAATTGGGACATACAGTTGTGGGATGCACCCGTTCTTCCGAAGCGGTGGAAAAACTCAACCAAAAATATAGTGCGCCCCACCATTTTACTTGTTTGGATGTCGCCAATGACGCTCAAGTAAAAGCTTGGGCAACAGAAATGCTGGCAAAAAAGGAGCCGCCAGATTTGCTCATTAACAATGCAGGTGTAACTAATTATCTCGCGCCTCTTTGGAAGGTCAGCAACGAAGAATTTTCCCAGGTAATTGATGTTAACATTAAAGGTACAGCTAATGTAATTCGCCACTTTGTCCCGGCAATGATTGCTCGAAAAAGCGGCATAATTGTCAACTTTAGTTCTGGTTGGGGAAGGTCAACTTCGCCGGAAGTCGCGCCCTATTGCGCTTCCAAGTGGGCAATAGAAGGACTTACCCGATCGCTCGCTCAAGAATTGCCCGCAGGTATGGCAGCCGTTCCTTTGAATCCGGGGATAATTCACACAGATATGCTGGACATTTGTTTCGGAGAAGATGCGGCAAATTACCCGTCAGTCAAAGCATGGGTGCAAAAAGCAGTTCCTTTTTTACTAAAATTAAAACCTTCAGATAACGGAATGCCACTGACTGTTCCTGGATAATACAGCAACCCTTACAGGATTTGCGAATATCTCTCTTTTCTTCTCCTCTGCGCCCTCTGCGCTCTCTGCGGTTCATAAAAAAAATCAAAAATGAAATAAAATTGCTATATTCCCAAATCAAAACTCTTTCCCCAAATAGCCACTGTGAACTTGCCGCTAACCTCCCCCTCGCAAACCGAAACTCGCAAAGCAGACCACCTGCGGATTTGCCTCGAAGAAGACGTACAATTTCGCGAAACTACCAGCGGCCTCGAACGCTACCGTTTTGAACACTGCTGTTTGCCAGAACTCGATCGCACCGAAATCGATTTAACCTCCACATTTCTCGGCAAAAAACTAGCCGTTCCCCTGCTAATTTCCTCCATGACCGGCGGCACAGAATTAGCCCAGACCATCAATTATCGCCTCGCCGATGTCGCTCAAGAATACAAACTAGCAATGGGAGTCGGTTCCCAGCGAATTGTTGTAGAAAATCCTCAACTCGCTCCTACATTTGCCGTCCGTCGCCGCGCTCCCGATATTCTCCTGTTTGCCAATATCGGAGCGGTTCAATTAAACTACAATTACGGTTTGGAAGAGTGCCAAAAAATTATTGATATTCTCGAAGCAGACGCACTAATTTTGCACCTCAATCCGCTGCAAGAGTGCGTTCAAACCGAAGGCGATACTAACTTTAAAGGACTGCTAGATAAAATTGCCAAATTGTGCGCTAAATTACCAGTACCAGTTATTGCTAAAGAAGTCGGCAACGGTATTTCAGGAAAAATGGCAAAGAAATTGCTCGCCGCCGGGGTAGGTGCGATCGACATTGCCGGGGCCGGAGGCACTTCTTGGGCGAAAATAGAAGGAGAGCGAGCTAAAGATGGCAAGCAGCGCAGGTTAGGCGCAACCTTTGCCGACTGGGGCATACCAACAGCCGAGTGCATTGTCAGCACCCGCGCCGCAGCGCCGGATGTTCCTCTGATTGCCTCTGGAGGCTTGCAGAATGGGTTGGATGCAGCGAAGTCGATCGCCCTTGGCGCGGATATTGCGGGACTGGCGCGGCCGTTTCTACAAGCTGCAGCGGAATCGGAATCAGCCGCAGCCCTTCTAGCTGAGGCTTTAATTGCAGAAATCGCCACCGTGATGTTCTGTACGGGCTGCGGTAATTTGGATGAGTTAAAACAATCTGGGGTTTTGGAAAGGTTAAGATAAAAGTGAGTCAGTTGGCCGTTGGCAGTTGTTAGTTGGCAGTTGGCAGTTGGCAGTTGTTAGTTGGCATTAGTCAACAGTTAACAGTTAACAGAGGCTTGTAGGGTGCGTCAGTTAGAACACTTATGCTTACAAGGGAACCACTTCTGTACTGACGCACCATACTATCGTCTTTTAAATGCCGAACAGCATCGTTAACAGTTAACTGTCAACAGTCAACAGTCAACAGTCAACAGTCAACAGTTAACGATGCCCAATTACCAATAACCAATAACCAATTATCTAATGAAAGATTTCCTAAAATATACCTGTGCAAGTTTACTGGGAACCTTCCTAGGACTGCTGCTGCTGGGCAGCATCGGATTGGGGGGACTGGTACTACTAATTGCTCTGGCGGCATCGTCGTCTAAAGATTCAGGCCCGCAAGTTCAAGATAAGTCTGTATTGGTATTAGACCTTTCTTTAAATATCACCGACAGCAAACCGAGCCGTAGCACTAGCGCGGCGATTGAAGAAGTGCTTTCGGAAGATTCCGGCGATACAGTGACGCTGCGGACTGTTTTAGACACGATCGAATATGCGAAAAAAGACCCGAAAATCGTTGGCCTTTATCTCGAAGGCAGCTCGGATTCGAGCAGCAGCGGGTTTGCCAATCTCAAAGAAGTTCGATCGGCCTTGCAGCGTTTCCGAGATGCCAAAAAACCCATTTTTGCTTACCAGATGGACTGGAATGAGCGAGATTATTACCTCGGTTCCGTTGCTAATACAATTGCAGTCAATCCTTACGGCGCTTTGGAAATCAACGGTTTTAGCAGTCAGGCAATGTTTTTCACCGGTGCTTTGGAAAAATACGGCGTGGGAGTGCAAGTAACTCGCGTCGGCAAATACAAGTCAGCCGTTGAGCCGTTTTTGCTCACAAAAATGAGTCCCGAAAATCGCCAGCAAACTCAAAAGTTGCTCGGAGATATGTGGGGAGAATACCTGCAAACTGTCGCTCCGAGCCGCAAAGTGACTGTTCCGCAACTGCAAGCGCTTGCAGATAATGGCGGAACTTTGATGGCTGACGAAGCTCTCAAAAACAAGTTAGTTGATAAAGTTGTATACTTTGACGAAATATCGACCGAACTCAAAAAACTCACCGGAACCGATCGCGAAAACAAATCTTTCAAGCAAATTAGTTTGAAAAACTACGCGAGAATTGCTGAGAATAAAAACTCAAGTCATGCTAACAAGAAAAACCAAATTGCTATACTTTACGCTGAAGGAGAGATTGTAGACGGCGAAGGGGGCCCGACTCAAGTAGGAGGCGATCGCATCGCTCAAGCAATGCGGAAGATCCGAGAAGATGACGACGTAAAAGCCGTAGTTTTGCGCGTCAACAGTCCCGGAGGCAGCGCGACGGCGGCCGAAGTCATTGGGCGCGAAGTGATGCTGACGGGGAAAAAGAAACCAGTTATTGTTTCAATGGGCAATTTAGCAGCATCCGGCGGCTATTGGATTTCGATGGGTTCCAACCGCATTTTTGCCGAACCCAATACGATTACCGGTTCTATTGGCGTTTTTGGAATGCTTTTCAACGCCGAAAAGTTGGCTGCTAACAACGGCCTAACTTGGGACGTTGTGAAAACCGCCCGCTTTGCGGATACTAACACGGTTTCCCGCCCGAAAAATCCTCAAGAATTGGCGAATATTCAGAGGAGAGTCGATCGCATTTACGATCGATTTATTACTAAAGTCGCCAACTCCCGCAAACTGCCGAAAAACAAGGTACAAGAAATTGCTCAAGGCAGGGTGTGGTCTGGTACGGCCGCGAAACAGTTGGGTTTAGTTGATGAAATTGGCGGTCTTGAAGATGCTGTCAGAGAGGCGGCGAAGCAAGCTAAACTCGGCGACGATTGGAATTTGGAAGAATATCCAAAACGCCGCACTTTGGAGGAGCGAATTTTGGAAAGACTTTCAGGCATTCACGTTTTGAAACCAGCCGCCAAACTCGACCCGCTAACGGCCGAATTTAAGAAAATGCAAGATGAATTGGCTGTGATCAAGTCGATGAATGACCCGCAGGGCGTTTACGTTCGCTTGCCTTTCAATTTGCGGATTGATTAATTAATACCAAGTCCGGGATTTTTACCCCTTTATTCTTCAGTCCCCCTCTGTGCGGACGAAAGTTTTGCTCTTGAACTGTTGCAAGCGCTGAGTCTGATAGGGGTTTTTAACGCGGATTTGGTAAAAGTAGGCTGACGCATCCTACCAACAACTGAAAAACCCGGTTTCTGGAAGAAACCGGGTTTATGAATACCCTAAAAGTCGATCGACTGGGAATTGGCAATATTTATTATGCTGCACGCTGAGTTAACAATCCCCAGACGAAAAGTAGAACGATCGCACCTACGACTGCAAAAGCTATGCTGGGTAGAGTTATTGCTCCGAAGGAAGCTCCCGCGCTCGTCCCCAGCAACTGTTGACCTAGAAAACCTCCCACTAGCGCGCCCAAAATTCCTAAACCTGTTGTTGCCAGAAAACCGCCGCCTTGAGTTCCCGGATAAATGGCTTTGGCGATCGCACCAGCAATGAGTCCTAAAACAATCCAAGCAATAATACCGCCCATGTCTTTTTCTCCTGAATACTTAACTTCTCTCGTGCCTTGTCTTATGTTCTTAGAATAACAACCCCTATCCCGCCCTTACCTCTACCGCAGGGATGAACCGAAAGTGGTAGGATTTCTCATGAATCGTCGGAGTTTGAGGCTTTTTAATATCTCAAAAGACTTAACCCACTTTTTCTAGGGAAGAAAGGTACTTATGCTCAAAGCCAAAGGGAAATAGGAGAATCTTTTCTGGGACTTTTTGTGTTTTACTGGTAAAAAAATTACAATATTTCTGTGAAATGAGGAAAGCTTGCGCCCGATGAATCTGACTCTGTGCATGATTGTGAAGAATGAAGAGGCAACACTGTCGCGGACTTTGGACAGCGTTAAGGGTGTTGTTGACGAAATTGTGGTGGTGGATACGGGATCGGGCGATCGCACCCGTGAAATTGCCAGAGAATCCGGGGCGAGGGTTTATGACTTTGAATGGTGCGACGACTTCGCAGCGGCGCGCAATGAGTGTCTGAAGCACGCCCAGGGCGACTGGATTTTGGTATTAGATGCCGATGAGGTTTTAGTACCGGAGATTGTACCTCAAATTAAACAGGCAATTGCGAGCGATCGGCTGCTCCTAATCAATCTCATCCGTCAAGAAATCGGTGCCTCTCAATCTCCCTATTCCCTAGTGTCGCGCTTGTTTCGCAATCGCCCCGACATCCGCTTTTCTCGCCCTTATCACGCAATGGTAGACGACAGCGTGGCTGAGATTTTGCAGAGGGAACCAAAATGGACAATAGCTTCTCTCCCCGATGTGGCGATTTTGCACTCTGGTTATCAAAAAGATGCGATCGCAGCAAAAGGTAAATTCCAAAAAGCTCAAGCAGCAATGGAACGCTATATCGCTTATTATCCAAACGATGCTTATGCTTGTAGCAAATTAGGCGCTTTGTATGTAGAAACCGGGCAAATCGGGCGGGGAATTAATTTATTAACCAAAGGCTTGACTGCTGCGGCAATTAATGATTCTATTCTTTACGAACTCAACTATCATTTGGGAATTGCTTATCGCCAGCAGCAGCAATTTGTTAAAGCAAAAGAACACTATCAAGCGGCAATTAATAAAGATGTGTTACCAGCGCTCAAGTTGGGTGCTTACAATAATTTGGGCAATTTGCTCAAAGATGAAGGAGATTTGAAATCTGCTGAAAAAGCTTACAAAGCAGCTTTAAAAATTGACCCTAATTTTGGAGTAGGTCACTACAATTTGGGATTGACGCTGAAGGCAGCCGGAAATTTAGCAGATGCGATCGCCTATTACCGACAAGCCATTAAAATCGATCCTGAACACGCGGAAGCTCATCAAAACTTGGCAGTAGCCTTGCTCAAAATTGGCAAAATGCCAGAAAGTTTAGCAGAATTCAAAAGAGCGATCGCCCTTCACGAACAGCGCCGCCCCTTTGAAGCAGAACGCCTGCGCCGGGGCCTGCAAGAAATGGGTTTGATCTAAACTTGTTACCAAATAATTTGTAGGGGCAATCCCCCCGTAGTTGCCCCTCGAACCGGACGGGGTAAGCACGGGGCATTACCCCTACAAACTGTAAAAATTACCAGCACAATCAAGCAATTATCTCTACTTTGCCGCTATCCAAATCGTAGCGGCCCCCAACAACTTTAAGCTTGCCCGCTTTGACTGCTTTAGCTAAAATAGGCGAGGAGGATTGTAACTTATTTACATTCATTTTCACGTTAGCTCTGACGGCGTTATCCCAGGCATCGCCTTTTTGACCTTTGGTCGAATCAACTGCAGGTTTAATCGCCGCCACCAAAGTGCTAATGTGACCCGGAACAGCTTTACCATCTAAAGCTGCTTTGACAGCACCGCAGCGTTCGTGACCCAGAATTACTAATAGCGGCACCCCTAATTCTAAAGTGGCATATTCTATATTACCGAGAACCACATCGTCGAGAAAATTTCCAGCTACTCGAATATCAAATAAGTCCCCTAATCCTTGGTCGAAAATAATTTCGGGAGCAACCCTCGAATCAGAACAAGCCAGGATGGTTGCAAACGGATGTTGACCCTTTGCTACTTCTACAACTCGCGATCGAGCTTGGTCGGGAAATGTCCGTTTTTGCTGAATGTAGCGTTGATTACCCCCCATCAATTTCTTGAGAGCACCGTCGGGAGTAATGCCAGAGATTGCCTCTGCCTTTGCTGCTTCGGCTTGTAAAAACGCAGGTGCCAAGCTTGCCGCCAGCATCCCTGCACCAGCCCTCAACATTAAATTGCGTCGCGAAATCATGCTTCTACTTCCGCTTTCAGTCATTGCTTAAAACTCGGTTCAATTTTTTCTATTTTATACCATAATATCTACCACAAGCTCAGTCAGACTTCTGTGATTTTTCTGTACAAGCTGCTCCGGCACAATGTAAACTTCAAAAAAGTGGCCACTTTTTATTTCCTTCATATCTTATTTTGTAAAGTCAACTGCCGTCATCCTTCTACCGGCAGGGGATGCTATAATGTATCTAAAACGACAATTATTTATCAATGGCTCGAAATGTCCTACGTCGCCAGCATTCATATCTATCCGGTAAAGTCCCTTGACGGCATAGCAGTCAGTCAAGCAACTATTCTAGCCAGCGGAGCTCTAGAAGGCGATCGCTCTTTTGCAATCTGCGATGCAGCAGGAGAATTGGTTAACACTAAGCACAACAGCGGAGTCCGTTTTCTACGCTTATCCTTTGACATCAAAAAGAGAATTGCCGGCCTGAAAATTCAAGGCACCGAACAAGAAATATTTTTTCATGTAGATAGAGAACGCTTGGCAATAGAATCTTGGTTGAGCAACTACTTCGGTTTCCCTGTCAAATTAATTGAAAACTTGCTGACAGGTTTTCCCGACAATACCGCTGCACCAGGGCCAAGCATTATCAGTACCGAAACAATTGCCGAAGTTGCATCTTGGTTTCCGAGAGTTTGCGTTAACGAGATGCGCCATTGCTTGCGAGCTAATATTGAAATAGGAGATGTTCCGGCTTTTTGGGAAGACCAACTTTTACCACAAGCCGATGAAATTGTGAGGTTGAAAATAGGAACAGTAATATTTGAAGCTATTAATCCCGGTCAGCCATGTCTCTTATCTACGCGAAATTATGCGACGCAAGCAAGCGATATAAATTTTAAAAATATACTAGCAGCCAAGCAGAAGGAAATCATGCCTGACCTGGTAAAAAAAGGGCATTTAAATCACTTTAGTCGGCTGATAGTTAACACGCGACTCGCACCTCAAGCAGCAGAAAAAATATTACACATAGGAGACGAAGTTGACATTATCAGCGTCAGCAACTCTCTATTGAATACCATTTCTGATTAGTTGTAGGTTACGAGTCTGATCAAGCCGGCGGCAACTCCAAAGTAAGTTGACCCAAAACACCAGTTCTAAAATCGTTTAACATCTGCCGCGCCGTTCGTTCGACATCTCCTTTATACCTATCTTTTGCTACCTCGTGCAAATAATCTTCACCATTATTAGAGGCTGCATCTAATTTATACCTGGATTTGAAACCAGATAGTGATATCAACGTGTCATCAGCCGCCTCCAGCCCTTGGAGCAAATCTACCATAGCCGCGGCTACTACTTGATTGTCGTAAGCTGCTTCGCCAATATCTTCGCAAATAGCTAATTTTATGGCATTTTCTTGATTGTTAATTCGGGTTGGGATCACTCCGGGGGCGTCTAATAATTCAATTTCGTCAGAAATGCGAATCCATCGCAGCGATTTAGTTACTCCAGCTCTGCGGGCACTGTCTACCACTCTCCGCCCTAACAGCCGATTAATTAAAGCAGATTTTCCCACATTGGGAAATCCCATTACCACTGCCCGGACTGGACGGGGCAGCATACCTCGATCGAACCTTCTTTTATTTAGCTGCACTCCAGCATTCTGCACCGCATCCGCCACAGCGTCTACTCCGTGACCGTGCTCGGCATTAGTAAAATACGCAGTTTCCCCCTGGGCCTCAAACCATGTTTCCCACGCCTCGCGCGATCGAGGAGTAATCATATCCATGCGGTTGACGACCAATACTCGTGGCTTGCCGCCCACCCAACTCGGCATTTGGGGGTGATAAGTAGCCAATGGAATGCGGGCATCTCGGACTTCTAGTACCACATCTACCCGCTTTAGCTGTTCTTTTAATGCCCGTTCAGCTTTGGCAATGTGACCGGGATACCATTGAATTTTCATAATAGGAAGGAAGAAGGAAGAAGGAATAAGGAAGAAGCAAGAGGTAAGAAGCAAGAAATAATCAGGGAACGGATGAGTGTAACGGATTTAAGGGCACGAAGGAAGGAGGGAATCAGGAAAATGGCAGAAGTAAGCTGTTGGGCATCTAACTTACACTACTGGAAATAAGTAATAAGAAAGAGTTTTCCTTCTTCCTTCTTCCTTCTTCCTTCTTCCTTCTTCCTTCCTTCCTTCCTTAAGGCACAATCAAAACTGCACAAGGAGACAGATTGATCACCCGATTGGTAACGCTGTCAGACGCCCCATCATCGGTTAAACCCATCCCCCGACAGCCCATCACAATCAAATCGGCCCCAATTTCGTCAGCCACATCGCAAATCGTGAAAGCAGGTTTGCCTTCCCGTTCGATGATTTCAGCTTCAATTCCCTGCTGGGAAAACATCGATTGGGCCTCAGAAAGAAGTTTGGCGACTGCTTCGGGGGAAGTCATCACCTCTGACGGTGGGGCGGCGCCCTCCTCGGCGGGAGGTTCGACTACCGACAGAATAACTAAACGAGCACCGTAGGTTTTCACAATATTGACAACCTTTTCGGCAGCTTCGCGGGCTTCTCGGCTTTGATCTACAGGAAATAAGACTGTCTTGAACATACTGCACATCTCCGGGACACGGACTCCGATAAAATGTTTAGGTTAAGCCAATCAGTGCCGTTTGTTCCATCTTCCGTTTTTTGTACGGGCGCGGTTGAATGCGTCCGAGGCCGGGGTGCAAGTTACCAGTGCCGCCATTTCAACGGAATTCGACAAAAACACACATATTAGGAGGTTAATCCTGTGACAAAAAAAACTGTAGCAAATTTATCGGCATCGGACTTATCGGGCAAACGGGTATTGGTGCGGGCGGACTTTAACGTGCCGCTCGACAACGGCAATATCACCGATGATACTCGCATCCGGGCGGCTCTGCCGACAATTCAAGATTTAGCGTCCAAGGGCGCTAAGGTGATTTTGTGCAGCCACTTCGGCCGTCCCAAGGGTGTGACGGAGAAGTTGCGCTTGACGCCGGTTGCTGTTCGCCTGTCGGAATTGTTGGGCAAAGAAGTCAAAAAGACTGACGACTGCATCGGTGATGAAGTCGCTGCTACAGTCGCCGCGATGCAAGATGGCGATGTGCTGTTGCTGGAAAATGTCCGCTTCTACCCAGAGGAGGAGGCAAACGACCCAGAATTTGCTAAAAAGTTAGCTTCTGTGGCCGATTTGTATGTCAATGATGCTTTTGGTACGGCTCACCGGGCTCACGCTTCTACTGAGGGCGTTACTAAGTATCTGAGTCCTTCTGTGGCTGGGTTTTTGATGGAGAAGGAACTGCAATATCTCGGCAGTGCGATCGACAATCCTCAGCGTCCTTTAGCTGCTATAATCGGCGGTTCTAAGGTTTCCAGCAAAATTGGAGTCATTGAAAAACTGCTCGAAAAGTGCGACAAACTGCTGTTGGGCGGTGGTATGGTTTTCACGTTCTACAAAGCTCGTGGCTTGAACGTGGGCAAGTCTTTGGTGGAAGATGACAAGCTGGAACTGGCTAAGTCTTTGGAAGCTAAAGCGAAGGAACGGGGAGTTACTTTTCTGTTACCTACTGATGTGGTAGTTGCTGACAAGTTTGCTGCTGATGCTAACACTCAAACTGTCCCTGTTGAAAGCATCCCCGACGGTTGGATGGGTTTGGATATCGGCCCGGATTCAGTAAAAACTTTCCAAGATGCTTTGGCCGATTGCAAAACTGTAATCTGGAACGGGCCGATGGGCGTGTTTGAGATGGAGAAGTTTGCTGCTGGAACTGAAGGTATTGCTCATTCTTTGGCTGGACTTACTAAAACTGGTACTACCACAATTATCGGTGGTGGTGACTCGGTGGCGGCTGTTGAACAGTTGAATTTAGGCGAACAAATGAGCCACATTTCTACTGGTGGCGGTGCTAGTTTGGAGCTGCTAGAAGGTAAGGAATTGCCTGGTGTTGCTGCTTTAGATGAAGCTTAATTAAGTTAAGTAGGGCGGGCTTTGCCCGCCTTGCTGGAAGCTGGTATAAATCCTGGGCTGCGAATCATTTTTTTGAAGATTTACCGCAGAGGGCGCAGAGAACGCAGAACAAGAGAAAAGAGAGAAGGATATCGGTTTAAAGTCTACAGTTTGCTAGTATAATTTGTTTGAAGTAGCAGTGAGGTTTGTTTGTGAAACTTAAACTCTTGGCAACTGTAACGGCAAGTTTAGCTTTGTTTGGGCTGGCAGCTCCCGTTAAAGCTCAAAATCCAGATCATGTTAGGCAATTGCTGGAAAGTAATGAGTGCGAGGGCTGTGACTTGAGAAATGCTGATTTGTTCAAGGCTAGCTTGTACAGAGCTAATTTAAGAGGAGCCGATTTAAGCGGAGCAAATCTCTATGAAGCTAATTTGCTAGAAGCGGATTTAAGTGATGCTAATTTGGCAAATGCTAACTTAGTTAATGCGGAGATGTACGGGGCTGAATTGAATGGTGCTAATCTGCGAAATGCGGATTTGTCTAATGCTTTTTTGGGGCGAGCGAATCTGACGAGTGCTGATTTGCGCGGTGCTAAACTTTTTAATGCGAATCTGGGCGAAGCTTATCTGTTGCAAGCTAATTTGTCGAATGCCGATTTGAGGCGATCGCTGCTGTTTAGAGTTAATTTGAATCGTGCGAATTTAAGCGGAGCGAATATGTCTTCGGCGGATGTGCGCGATAGTAATTTGCAGAATGCTATTTTGTCAAATACTAGGCTTCCTAATGCTCTATTGAGCGGTACAAATATCGATGCGGCTAATAACGTGCGGCAGGGTGATTTGGAACGTGCCAACTTTCGGGGTACGAATTTGGGGCCTGGAGTTTGCGTGATAACTACTTTTCCTTATTGTGTTTTGAATTTGGAATAATCAGCCTGCTGAGTGCGTCAGCCGCGATTAATTTTGCAGCTACGGGAGTTTTTGACTGGCTGGCGCGCCCTAGCTTTATATCATGTCCGCCTAAATGCCAGTCATTGCAAAGTTTACGACAGCAGAGGTAAGCAATCTTAAGCTCGTGGGATTGCTTCACTTCACTTGGTTCCGTTCTCTTGGGACATATCGTAAGTAATGTGCCGGACATGATATCAGAGCTGAGCTAAGTGTGCGGTGGTTTGTATCCGTTTTCTAGGGCAAATCTCACAAGCTGGGCCCGATTTTCTAGTTGTAATTTACTGAAAATGCTACCTAAATGAGCTTGCACAGTCCGGGGGCTAATAAACAGCCGATCGCTAATTTGTTTGTTAGTATAACCCTGGATCACTTCCCAAAAAACTCTTTCCTCGGCTGGTGTTAAAGGCAAAGGTGCAGGTGCTGGCAATACTGCCACAACTTGTGGTTCCACCGCCCTACCGCTAGAAGTTTGAAGCAGTCGTACAATCTCGGCGTGAATTCGGTGAGAGCGCTCTAACTGCGCCTTTACCTTAGCTAAGATTTCTTCAGACTGAAAAGGTTTTACCAGATAATCGTCAGCTCCGATCGAATGACCTTCAACTTTTGACTCCAACTCGCCTTGACCCGACAAAAATATAAAGGGGACTAACTGTCCCAAACGGGTAGTTCGCAAACGGCGACAAAACTCAAACCCGTCCATTTCCGGCATCATGACATCTGAAATTACCAAATCTGGGGGGGCATTTTCAAAAATCGAGAGCGCCTCAACCCCTGAATTAGCGCATTCCACCCGATATCCTTGACTTTCCAGGTACATTGCTAAGACTGTTTGACAGTCTGCTTCGTCGTCCACCACTAATATTCTTTCCATGACAGGCTTGCACCAATTCCAGTTGGACAGTTCTTGAAACTGCCAGTCCCAAAGTAGGAACTTAATTGAGTTTACCTCCTGCAACTTGATAAAAGCTCGCAATTTCAACACGCCACACTTTCTCAAATAATCCAATTAGGGGTGCCTAGGGCATAAAAGGGGAAGCAGTAGAGCAATATGGAGAACAATCTCCTTCTTTGACTCGCCTATCATCAAAAGCTACAAATTTTTATGAGGAAGCGTCCACTTTTCTGCAGAATATAGAAGGTAAAAGAAAGAATTTTATCCTATAAAACAGAAATTTTGGTGACATTTACCAGAAACTTGGGTTTAAAGCCCCTTCTTCAGTGGCCGGCTTTTCTTGATTTCTAATATACTCCTTTAAGACTTCTAAAGGCGCAGCCCCTACAGAAACAGCAAAATAGCTAGGACTCCACAAGGCCTCTTTATGAGGTTTTTTGTGTCCAGCTTGTCCGTACCTGCGACTAGAAACACCCTTTAATGCGTTCACGATTTGAGAAATTGAAAGTTTAGGTGGATATTCAATCAGCGCGTGAATGTGATTGTCTTCACCATTAAACTCAAGCACTTGAAAATTCATTTTTTCGGCAACCTCTCGAAACGTTTTTTCAATCAAATCAAGACTTTCTCCCGTAAATACAGACCGACGGTACTTTGTCACGCAGACCAAGTGTGTTTTGAGTTCTGTAACAGAATGGCGTTCCTTGCGGTAAATAGTTGTCATTGCCTGTAAACCAATATATAATCGAGTAACAGACCAATTATAGCACAAGTCATGAAAGCAAGATTTCGCTACAGATTTTACCCGACCAACCAACAACAGCAGAGCCTAGCTCGGTTGTTTGGCTGCGTTCGCGTAGTCTGGAACGACGCTCTTGCCATCTGCAAGCAATCTGAAAAAAAGCCAAAATCAGCAGAACTTCAAAAAACAGTAATCACTCAGGCAAAAAAGACTGAAGAAAGGGCATGGTTGGGGGAAGTCTCGGCAATTCCTCTACAACAGTCGATCTCGGACTTGGAAACAGCATTTAAGAACTTTTTCGAGTCCTGTAAAGGAAACAGAAAGGGTCGTAAGGCTGGCTATCCAAAGTTCAAGAAACGCACAAATAGTCAATCAGCAAGATTGACGCGCAATGGGTTTTCAATCAAAGCAGAATGTGTCTATTTAGCACAAATTGGCATTGTCAAACCAATTTTGTATAGAGAATTGCCGTCAGATCCCAGTTCTGCAACCGTAATCAAAGATTGCGCTAACCGCTATTTTCTCAGCTTTGTTGTAGAGATTAATCCCGATATTGTCGAAGCCAAAAACCACAGCATCGGCATCGATCTGGGCATTAAAACCTTTGCAGTAATGAGCAACGGTGAAACAGCCGAAAGTCCAAACTACAAACAGTTAGACCGAAAGATTCGCAAACTACAGCGCAAGCTGTCACGGCAACCCAAAGACTCTAAACGCCGAAATAAGACTCGGATTTAGATAGCCAAATTGCACAACCAAATTGCAGATACCCGTGAAGACTTCTTGCACAAACTGTCAACCAAAATAGTTAACGAAAACCAAGTAATTGTTTTGGAAGATTTGAACGTGTCTGGCATGGTCAAAAACCGCAAGCTCTCAAGAGTGATTAGCCAGCAAGGATGGTATGAGTTTAGGGTGTTGTGTGAGGCTAAATCTGAAAAACTAGGTAGGGAATTCAGGGTAATTAGTCGCTCTTCGCCAACCAGTCAAGTCTGTTCGGACTGCGGGTTTAAATGGGGCAAAATAGACCTCTCTATTCGTTCGCTGCTGTGCCTTAATTGTGGCACTCAGCAAGATAGAGATTTGAACGCTGCGAAAAATATACTTCAAGTCGGGATAGGGCATTGCCACGACTCTAAATGTACGCAGAGAGAAGGTAAGACCACTTGTGGCACATCTTGATGAAGCGTAAAGAATCCCCGCGCGTTTACGCTGGGGAGTATGTCAAACTATTCCTAGACCCGACATTGAAAGGTTTTTAGATTTTTCGGGTTCGGACACAGGTACAAAAGGGACAACGCGACCAGGTGCTGCTGGGGGCGGCCCGAACAAACTCGGGGCTGCCACCAACATACTTTCAATTATCGCTGCTGGTTCGGGGCGACTGAACAGATACCCCTGCATGATATCGCACTGATGTTGTTTCAAAAAATCTAGTTCTGCTTCTGTTTCCACTCCCTCAGCAATTACAGTCATATTCAAACTGTGACCCAGTAAAATTACTGCTGTAGTAATAGCAGCATTTTGAGTATCTTCGTTGGCATTACGGACGAAAATTCTATCGATCTTTAAACTGTCAAAAGCAAATTGCTTAAGATATCCTAAAGTAGCGTAACCGGTGCCGAAGTCGTCAATAGCAATCCGAATTCCTAGAGCTTTAAGTTGGTTTAAAGTAGCGCCTGCTACTGTCGCATTTTCCACCAAAGCGCTTTCGGTCATTTCTAATTCTAAATTAGCAGGCTCTAAACCTGTAGTTTCCAATATTTGGACGATTCGCGCCTTGAGTTCCGGGTCGGACAACTGCCGGGCCGACAAGTTTACTGATATTGTAAAGGGCGAAAACCCCGCCGCCAGCCAACTAGCGGCTTGAGCGCAAGCTGAAAGCAGTACCCACTCGCCAATCTGAATAATTAAACCTGTTTCTTCTGCTAAGGGAATAAATTCGCAGGGAGAAATTATTCCTCGATCGGGATTTTGCCAGCGCACTAAAGCTTCGGCGCCGATAACTTGGCCGGTAGCAATATTCACTTGTGGCTGATAATATACCTGAAACTCACCTTGTGCCAAAGCGTGGCGCAGCAAAGCTTCGAGAGCAAACTTTTCAGGAGAGAGGGTTGTAACCTTGGTGGAGTCGTTAACTAAATCTTTGAGTCTGGCTTCTGCTTGGCTAAGCGCGACTGTCAGCGGTTGAGTAATAGTTTGCCGTTTCAAGACGCGAGAAGCAATGGCTCCCAGCAATTCAGCCTTGGTAAACGGCTTTGTCAAGTAATCGTCGGCCCCCAATTCCATCCCCCGACGAAAATCGGTTTTGTCACTTTGAGCCGTGAGGAAAATAAATGGAATTGTTGCAGCTAGCGAGTTTTGCCGCAGCGTCCGCAACACGTCATAACCGTCGAGTTCCGGCATCTGCACATCGCACAAAATTAAATCTGGTATCTCCGAAAGTGCCATCTGCACCCCAACTCGACCGTTCTCGGCCGCAATGACCCGGTAGCTGTGAGATTCCAGGAGTTGTAGAAGAGTTTCCCGGATTAATTCGTCGTCCTCAATTACCAAAATTTTGAGCATGATACTTAGATAACAGATGGCACTATATATCTGAACCTGACTAACTCTAGCATACTCAAACTAGCAAATTAATAATTCAGCTAATTAGCCAATAAACCATTAGCCAAATGGCTGAATATTTCCCCTCGGTTCTTAAGTCACAATCAAAGAACTGTCCAAATTGGGAAGATTTCGCTCTCTTTCAAGAGCAGAAAACTGCTGCGACCGACTCGTTTGATAAACTTTTATTACAATATTCTTAATATTTCTCATAAAATAATTAGCCAACAGTTTCCGTGCCCGGATGGCGGAAATTACTCAGGCTATCACTTATATGATGTCCGGTTAATTGTTCATAATTAGGGCTTGCTGAATAAGTCCAAAAAACTCAAAAAAGTTCGATCGCGCTATTGCTCGCCCACGCTAAAATTAAGTTTTTCTTTTGGCTGTAATGCCAGGACATAACTTTTGATAATCTTGGCCGCCTTTCCAGTTGTTATTAATAAAATTTGACACAAAAAAAGCCACAATAACCGCAATAACCCTGCCACAAGGTTGATGACTAAAAAAGCAATTGCAATCGTTGTTTGGGATGTATTATCGAGTTTAGCCATCACTCGCTCGAGATTAAATCTTCTTTTTGCTTGACCAAATTTTCCTTCTATAGCTTGACGGGCTTTCTCATCTTCTTGAGCTTGCTTTTTTATTGCTTTACTCACATGGGCTGGTCGTCTTCCCAAGGGCGGATCGCTCATCCTAATTCCTCTTTCTTTACACCATGCTCTATTCGATAGAGTGCGATAAATTTGGTCAACGTGAACTGATTCTGGGTAATGTCCTGTGAATTCTTTAAATGCTTCTACTTGGGCTATTAAGTCTCCTGATTCATTGAAGTTATCCCAACTAATTCGATC